>JBJHAU010000130.1:0-6529 GCA_050480665.1 Alphaproteobacteria bacterium
GCACCATATCGCTTCAGGTCTCCCATGTTCCCTGGGGCGAATCGCATGGGATGCCTTCCCGGGGGAAGGCCTCGCGCCCCGCACCGACAGATCGCCCCGTGCATCGCACAGACCCACGCTCATGGACCTTCAGCATGCCTTGCCATCGCATCTCAACATTCCCGTTGCCGACGGATCGTCCTCTCCTCTATGAAGAGGGAATCCAAGGGTCAGAAAATTCCCAAGGCCTCCCTTTCAGGACAGGTTTCAAACAATCATGACCACCAGCGAAGAGTTTCTCGTCGGCTTGCGTCGGATCATCCGCGCCACCGATCGCCATGCCAAGACCGTCTCGCGCGGGGCCGGCATGACCCCCTCGCAACTTCTGGTCCTTCAGACCATCACCCGACAGAACAGTGCCACCATCGGCGGGCTCGCCAGGGAAATGAATCTTTCCCAGGCCACTGTCACCACCCTTGTGGACAGGCTGGAAGCCCGCGGTTTCGTTCGAAGGGAACGGAACGATCTCGATCGGCGCAAGATCGATGTATTTCCGACCGAACAGGGGCTGGTGGTTCTGAACGCAGGGTTTACCCGCTATCAGGAAAAGATCGCCAAGGGGTTCGAAGCGCTTGAAAGCTGGGAACAGGGCCAGATTCTGGCCACTCTGGCGCGTATCGCTTCCCTGATGGAAGCTAAGGATCTCGACGCCTCTCCGGTGCTTGATGTCGGCGAGATCGACAGGCCCGCAGACACGCAAGCCCTTCCGGCCGTTCAGGATCTGAAAACACCGATCAAGGCCTGAACGGCCAAGCCCTCTGATCCCGGCAACGATCCGGCCCCCGTTCTTCGCGTCAGAACCGCTCCAGCCCGTAGGCTGAAGGCGAAAGCGACCCCGTGCGGGACGAGAGAATCTCCGCAAGCAGCTGGCCCGAACCGCAAGCCATGGTCCAGCCAAGGGTGCCATGCCCCGTATTGAGATACAGATTCCGATAGGCCGTACCCCCGATGATCGGGCCGCCGTCGGGGGTCAGCGGACGAAGTCCCGTCCAGAATTCGGCGCGGGAGAAATCCCCCGCCGCAGGAAACTGGCGCTGGGCAAGGGTGCGGATCGCGCCCGCCCGGGCCGGATCGATGGTCATGTCGAAGCCCCTGAATTCGGCGGTTCCGGCAACCCGCAACTTCTCGCCCAGGCGGCTGTAGACGATCTTGTGTTCCTCGTCGATCAGGCTCACCTCCGGCGCGCCGTTCCTTGGACCGACCGGGATCGTGACGGAATAGCCCTTGGCGGGGTAGATCGGCAGGCTGATCCCGAGGGGGGCGAGAAGGTCCTTCGAAAAACTGGCCAGCGCCACCACATAGGCATCACCCTGCACGCGTTCCGAATCTTCGAGCGTTCCGGCCGCCGTCCTGCGCTGGCAGCGGATTCCCGTCACGCGATGGCCCTCGCTCTCGATGGCCACGACCGTTTCTCCGTATCGGAATTGCACCCCGCGCCCGGCAAGATCCTCGGCCAAAGCCCTTGTGAACAGATAGGCATCGCCGCTTTCGTCATCGGGCGTATGAAGGCCACCCAGCAGATCATCGGGGCCGGTGGAAAGGGCCGGTTCCAGGGCAAGGCAACCCTTCCGGTCGAGACGATGCATGGTGAGCCCCCAGGATTGCAGACTGTCGGCGAGCGCCAGCGCGGCCTCCATCGCCTTTTGGGAGCGGAAGATATGCAGGATTCCCTGCTGCCGTTCATCGTAACGGAGGCCTCGTTCCTGTCTCAGACTCCCGAGCAGGCGGCGGGATTCGAGAGCCAGATCAAGATTGCGGGCGGCATTACGAAGAAAGGCGCCTTTCCGGCAGTTCCACAGAAACCGCAGACCGAACAGCCATTGCGCGGGATCGGCCCTCAGGGGAAAGGAAAGAGGAGCATCCTTGCGCCCCAGCCACGCGAGGATCTTCGCAGGAGCATTCGGGGATGCCCAGGGATAGGCATGGCTGGCAGAAATCTGGCCGCCATTGGCAAAACTGGTCTCAAGCCCCGGCCCCTCGGCACGATCGATCACGACCACCTCGTGGCCGTCCTCACGCAGGTAATGGGCTGCCGTCACACCGATCACACCAGCCCCGAGAACGACAACCTTCATGCGCGCACCAGCCACACACCCTGAAAGACAATACACTCAGGCAAAGTGGCCACCTCCGTTCACATTGATCACCTCGCCGGTGATATAGCTCGCCTCGTCGGAGATCAGAAAACGGACGACGTCGGCGATTTCCTCGGGCCGTCCGATACGGCTGAGCTGCGTGCGCTCGGCGACACGGGCAAGGGCTTCCTCGTCATAGTCGGCGGTCATCGCCGTCGCCGTTGCCCCGGGGCTGACGGCATTGACCCGGATCCCCAGCGGGCCGAAGGATCGGGCAAGCGACCGCATCAGCCCGATGATGGCCGCCTTGGAGCTGACATAGGCAGGGCCGCCACGACCATGGCCCCCTACGCCGCCGACATACATCGATCCCGAGGCGGCCAGCACCATCGCGCCCCCGGAAGCCCCTTTGGCCATGGCCCGTGCCGCAGCCTTGGCCATGTTGAAGGTTCCGGTCACGTTCACCGCCATCAGCCGGTTGAATTCGCCTTCATCCGCCTCTTCCCAGGTCTTGGTGGAATGGATCGCCGCCATGTGAACGAGGCCATCCAGACGACCGAAACGATCAACGATCCGCGCGATGGCCTCCCGGCACTCAGCCTCTTTCGAAACATCGCAGCGAAGCGCCATGATGGACGCCCCGGAGTCTCCACCCGCGTCATCCTTCCTGTCTTCAAGGCCGGAAACGGGATCACGGTCAAGCCCGGCCACGCGATACCCATGGGCCAGAAACCCCTGCATGCAGGCCGCGCCGATCCCGCTGGCTGCCCCGGTCACGGCAATCACCCTGGATGCAACATCCCTGTCCGGCATACCCTTGCTCCTCTCTCGTTCCCGTGCCGATCACGGCTTCGGGTTCCCCATGTGCAGCCCGGCGGCCGGATCCGGCCTCAAGCCCCGCTGATCCGGGCCACCCACTCCGTTCGTAAGCCTTGCGTTACCCATCCTGAACGAGCCATGACCTTAGCAGGTTCGGGCAGGCAACCTAACCCATGTCGCCAACCCATGTCGCCCTTTGCCGTGATGAGGGGCATCGGAAATCACCAGCCCGAAAACGCATCCCGCCTCCCTGCCGCGTGAGCCGGCCGCCTCTTCCCTGTTCCCCTCATCAGAGATGTGCGCATCATGAACCCCACCGCCATTCACTGGTTTCGCGACGATCTGCGCCTGCATGACAATCCCGCCCTGTGGGCAGCCCGGGGCAAGGATCGTGCCGTCCTGCCCGTATATGTTCTGGATGAAACCGCCCGTGGGCCTCATGCCCTCGGCCGGGCGGCCCGCTGGTGGCTTCATCACAGCCTCGAGGCCCTCTCCCGCAGCCTTTCCCTGAAAGGATTGCCCCTCATCCTGCATCGGGGTGATCCTGCCACGATCCTTGCCGAACTGGCGCGAAAGACAGGCGCGACCACAATCACCTGCGCCCGTGCCCATGATCCCCATGGGCAGGCCCTGGAACAACGGCTTGAGACCGCCCTGCGGCAGGGAGCGGACCCTTCCGAAATCCGCCTGGAACGCCACGGGGGCAAGCTTCTGTTCGAGCCCGAAACCATCCGCACTGCTGCAGGGGGCGGTTTCACCGTCTTCACCCCCTTCTGGCGCGCCTGTCTCAACGCAGCCCCCCCCGCCCCCTGCCTTCCTGAACCCCGGGTCCTTCGTCCTTCGCCCGCCCTTGCCGAATGCCTCAGGAAAAGCGAAAGCCTCGATCACTGGGGTCTGCGCCCTTCCGCCCCCGACTGGGCGTCGGGGTTTGCCCCCCTCTGGCATCCTGGCGAAACAGGAGCCGTGCAGCGGCTGAACCAGTTTCTTGAATCCCAAGGGGGCGCTTATGCGGAAAGGCGCGACCGTCCCGATCTTGACGGCACATCCAGACTTTCGCCGCATCTCGGTTTCGGAGAGATAAGCCCGCGCGCAATCTGGCATGCCGCAGCCGATGCCATGCATGCTTATCCGGCCCATGCCGCCGGAATTCAGTCCTTTCTGCGCGAACTGGGCTGGCGCGAGTTTTCCTGGCATCTGCTCTCCTGCTTTCCCGACCTTCCTGAAACCCCGCTTCGTCCTGCCTTTTCGCGCTTTCCCTGGCTGAGTGACGAGGAAGGCCTTCGGGCCTGGCAACAGGGAAGAACCGGGTATCCGCTGGTCGATGCCGGAATGCGTGCGCTCTGGAAAACCGGCTGGATGCACAACCGGGTACGCATGATCTGCGCCTCCTTTCTGGTAAAGACCCTTCTGATCCCCTGGCAGAAGGGGGCCGCCTGGTTCGCCGATACCCTGGTCGATGCCGATCTCGCCAACAATTCGGCCAGCTGGCAATGGGTGGCCGGTTGCGGGGCCGATGCCGCCCCCTATTTCCGCATCTTCAACCCCGTCCTTCAGGGACGGAAATGGGATCCCGATGGCGCCTATATCCGCCGTTGGGTTCCGGAACTGGCCGCCGTTCCGGCGAAGGCGATACACGACGCCGACGCCGGCGCGCCCGTGTCCCCCTACCCCGGACCCATCGTCGATCAGAGGGCCGCACGCCAGCGTGCCCTTGCAGCCTTCGCGAGCCTCAAGGGCATGAACCAGACCCGCTGAACCCCGTCCGATCCGCTCCTTGCGGGTGGGAAAAGGCCGTGGGTGCGCTTTCCGCCAGGAAACGGGGGCGGCGGCGCGAGGCGTCGAAGGGTTGCTCCAGCCTGTTGTCGCAGGCGTTGAAAACCAGAAACAGGTTGATGCGCGGCCAGGGCGTGATGTTGGCAGGCGAGCCGTGCAGGGTGTTGCAATCGAACAGCACTGCCGTTCCCGACGGCCCATGCGGCGCCATGATCCCATGCCTTTCCGCAAGCCGGGCGAGGCTATCGCGATCCGGAACACCAAGGGTCTGGTGCTTCAGGGATTGCCTGTGGTTCTGCTCCGGTGTCGCCCCCGGGCAGGGCAGAAACACCTTGTGTGAGCCGGGGATGAAAAGCGTCGGCCCGTTCAACGCGGAATTGTCGCTGAGAAACAGGGAAAGCGACAGGGCCCGCATCCTCGGCATCCCGTCTTCGGCATGCCATGTCTCGAAATCCGAATGCCAGTCGAACCCCTGGCCCTCGAAGGCCGGCTTCGCATTGATCCGCGACTGCATCACATAGGCTGGCCCGCCCAGGATATGCTCCACCAGGCTGCGCAGTCGGGTATCCTCGGCAAGCGCAGCAAAAGCCGGATCCTGCCGATGCACCGCGAAGATCGATCGAACGGCGCCGGAACCGGGTTCGCGAATCACGGTTTCCGGGTCAAGCTTCGCCTCTCCCCGGCGCATCTTCGCAAACGCCTGTTGTGCCGAAGTGATCCGGGCTTCGGGGAACAGATCGTGAAGCACCAGAACGCCCTCGCGCTCGAAGGCATCCAGCGCATCCTGGCGCACGCCTTCAGGAGCAGGGGCTGTTCCCCAGATGACCGGATCCTTCCTTGTGATCAGGCAGGGCCGCGCATGGCGGCGCGTGGGATAATGGTCCTCTCGCATCGCTGTCCTCAACGGGCTGTGATCATCGCTGGCCGGGGCGGCACGCCCCCCCTCTTCCCCATCTAGGTCGGGAAGAAACAGGATCAACCCATTGATATCACGATAGTGGATCACTCTCCCTTCATCAGGCTGGCAACCTTTTCCCCGACCATCAGGGTTGGCAGATTGGTGTTGGCACAGGGAACCATGGGCATGATCGAGGCATCGCAGACCCGCAGGCCTTCGACGCCATAGACCCTTGCCGCAGGATCGGTGACCGCCATGGGATCATCGGGCGCTCCCATCCTGCAGGTGGAACAGGCATGCCAATGGCCAAGAACCGTATCGCGAATCCAGGATTCGATCGCCGTGTCATCGGCCTCAAGCTCTTCGAGACTGGGACCATCGGCAATCAGGGTATCGACGATGAGACGCCGAATCCGGGGATGGCTGTCCATCGCAAGGGCACCGAGGCGGGTCTGGAAGGCGTTGAAAGGGCTGTAAACCGCCACCTTGCGCGCACGGTCGGAATAGCTGACAGGAAACACCTGATCCACCGTGGCCTGGATCGCGGCATGACGCTGAAGATTCAGCAGCATCCTGACCCCATGAACCAGGCGTTTCATGTCGCGGGGATCGGAGCACATGTCGAAATCGATGATCGGGGCCACCGCCGGATCCCGGCTTGCAAGGCGCACTTCCCCTGTGGAAAACGACTTGTTCACCCAGACCATGATCAGTCCCAGACGCTCGCCCATGGCATGCCAGGCCGCCTTGTTGGTGGGGATGATGTACATGTCGCCGGCGGGGCAGCCCTCAAGGCCACTGGACCAGCGCAAACCGGCAAACATCTGCCGTCGCAGGTGACGGGGAAGACGGGCTTCCGGCCTGAGGGTGCAGCCGAAGTTGACACCCGGATGCTCCATCAGATGCTGACCCGGATGCTGAGGAG
>JBJHAU010000131.1:0-6512 GCA_050480665.1 Alphaproteobacteria bacterium
CTCGGTCAGGGTGCCGCGATAGGCGCGGATGTCCTCGCCACTCAGCTCGCAGACATAGGCCTTGCCGGCCAGAATCAGGCTTTCCGCCCAGCTGTAGAGCTGCTCGAAATAGTCGGAGGCATGATAAAGGTGTTCCCCCCAGTCATAACCCAGCCAGCGAACATCGGCCTTGATCGCCTCGATATATTCCATGTCCTCGCGGGTCGGGTTGGTATCGTCGAAGCGCAGATGGCAGCGTCCGCCGAAGGCCTCGGCAATCCCGAAGTTGAGACAGATCGATTTGGCATGGCCGATGTGCAGGTAGCCATTGGGCTCCGGCGGGAAACGGGTCACCACCTGCGCCACGCGGCCTTCGGCCAGATCATCCTGGATGGCATCGCGAATGAAATCGCGAAGGGGAAGGTCGGCACGAGTCTCGGGTTCGGCCATCCGGCACTCCATGGCGGGCAGGGTTGTGGCCCCGGGGGTTCCGGCGGGCCTTGCGGGGAGCTATCTTTGCCATATTTCCGCACCAAGGTCCAAGCGCCGGATCCGGCATGGCCACGGCCTCTTCCGTCTTGCGGGGCATCGGTGTCTTTACAGGGTCATGGCAACCGGGTTAGCAAGAGGAAAGGAAGCCTGTCCTGTTCCGGACTGTCCGGATGCCGGCCTCGGAGGTGCGCGCCATGCTGTTCACCAGGATCACCCTTGCCGCCATCGCCGCCATCGTGATGACCCTCGCCTTGCCGGATCGCGGTCCGGGAACGGCAGAGGCCAGGACAGGGCCCCAGGAACTGACTTTCTTCCGGATCGCCACCGGCTCGATTTCCGGGGTCTATTATCCGGTCGCCGGGGTGATCGCCACGGCGATTTCCGGTCCTCCCGGCTCGCGGCCCTGTCATGAGGGCGGCTCTTGCGGGGTTCCGGGACTGGTGGCGGTGGCCCAGGCCTCGCGCGGATCGATCCAGAACCTTCGTGCGCTGGCTGCGGGCGAGGTGGAATCGGCCCTGGTGCAGGCCGATGTGGCGGCCGAGGCCTTCGCCGGGCGCGGTATCTTTGCCGAATCCGGGCCGATGACAGGGCTTCGGGCCCTTGCCCGCCTCTATCCGGAAATCCTTCATATCGTCGTCCGTGAGGATTCAGGCCTCGAAACCATCGAGGATCTTCGCGACAGGCGGGTTTCCCTCGATCTTGCGGAATCCGGCACGCGGGGTCTGGCGCTTCGCGTCCTTGCCGCTCACGGGCTCGTTCCCGGGGCCATCCAGGCCCGTCATTCCCAGATCGGTCCTGCCGTCGATCGCCTGGAGGCGGGCACTCTCGATGCCTTTTTCTTCGTGGGCGGCTATCCTGCGCCGATTCTGCAGACTTTGGCCCAGTCTGTTCCGCTCCGCTTTCTGTCGCTTTCCGAACCGGTGCGCGCCGCCCTTGTCGCGGAAACGCCGTTCCTGTTCGTCGAAACCCTGCCCGAAGGAACCTATGGCATGGCCGAGCCGCGGGAAAGCCTTGCCGTCGGCGCCCTGTGGCTGGTGTCCTCAAGGGTTTCCGACGCCCTGGCCCATGGAATGACGCAGGCACTCTGGCATCCCATGAACCGTCGCCTGCTCGATCAGGGCCCGCCGGCGACCCGGCAGATCCTGCCCCAGACGGCACTGATCGGCCTTCCGGTTCCCCTTCATCCGGGGGCGGAGCGCTACTACAGGGAGGCAGGCATGCTCGATGCCGCCGATCAGGCGGGGTCGGGGGATGCGCTGCCTTCGCCCTGAGGGTCCTCGGCCTCGCGTTCGAACTCGTCGAGCATCCACGGTTCGTTATGGGCAGACGCCACCCAGGCCTTCATGTCGGGATGCGCCATGATGGCTTCGGCATAGCTGCGGGCCTGGTCTTCCATATCCACCTTGTAGGTCAGAAAACGGGTCGCCACCGGCGCATACATGGCATCGATGGCGGAAAAGCCTCCCATCAGGAACGCGCCCTTGCCGCAGGCTGCGCCGAACTGGCGGCGGCAGCTGCGCCAGATCGCCTGAACCCGGTTGATATCGGCCTTCGCGGCATCATCGAGCGCGACCGGGGCGGGCTTGCGCCTGAGGTTCATCGGCATCGCCCGGCGCAGGGGAATGAATCCCGAATGCATTTCCGCCGCCGCCGAACGGGCATGGGCGCGGGCGACGGGGTCGGAGGGCCAGAGTCCGGCATCGGGGCAGGTCTCGGCCAGATATTCGATGATGGCAAGGGAATCCCAGATGCGAAACTCGCCCGTGATCAGCGCCGGAAGCATGGCCGAGGGGGAGTATTTCAGGATTTCGGTCCGTGTCTCCGGCTCTCTCAGGGGCACGACCACCTCTTCGAACGGCAGGCCGGTATGGCGCAGGGCGAGCCAGGCGCGCAATGACCAGGACGAATAGGTTCTGTTGGCAATGGCCAGGGTGATGTCAGCCATGACGTGAGGTCTCCGGTTCCGGGTGAGGTTCTGTACGCCATTACAACCGGGCCGACAAGCCCCCGCGGGCAGGCCCCTGTGCGCGGAACCTTTCTGATAGTATGCTGCCGAAAGTTGCGGATTCAAGCAAGCCCCGGAGGTTGGTTCATGCGTGATGCGGTCCTGGTCAGGTCCAGCCCGAAGCCCCCGGTCCCCATCGAACTTGTTGAATCTCAACAGTTTTCGGAATGGCTGGCGCGCCAGCCGGCAGCAGTGGGCCGCTGGGTGCAGGCGACCGGATTCGAGGCCCGGGCAGGGCAGTCATGCCTTGTCGCCGCCGCCGATGGCCAGCTGGATCGGGTGATCCTCGGCCTCGGGTCCGGGAAGGGGAGCGAACCCGCGAGCCTGGAAGATCGCCTGTTTGCCGCCTTCGCCACCTCGGTGCTTGCCCTGCCACAGGGCTTCTATGCGCTTTCCGGATCGGAGACGGGGGGGCTGGCCGCGCCGCTCGAGCCTCGCCAGCATGCCCGCGCCGCGCTGGGATGGGGTCTTGGCGCCTATCGGTTCCGGCGCTATCTCGGGAAATCGGGGGGGAAGGCTCGAAGCCTTCCGCAACTGGTTCTTCCCGAAGGCTGCGACGGTGCGGCGGTGCAGAGGGCGGTGGCGGCGACCGCGATGGTGCGTGATCTTGTCAACACCCCGGCCGGGGATCTCGGCCCTGCCGCTCTCGCCCGCGAGGCACGACGCCTCGGCCGGTCTCACGGGGCCCGGGTTTCGGTGCTGAGCGGAACATCCCTGCTGCGTCACGGCTATCCCGCCATCCATGCCGTCGGCCGGGCCGCGGCCGAGGCACCGCGGCTGATCGACATGATCTGGGAAGGCAAGAGCCGGGGCAGGCGACGCCTTCCCCGGATCACCCTCTGCGGAAAGGGTGTGTGCTTCGATACCGGCGGCCTCGACATGAAATCCTCGGCCAACATGAAGCTGATGAAGAAGGACATGGCCGGGGCGGCCCAGGCCCTTGGCCTTGCCCGGATGATCATGGAGGCAGGCCTTCCCCTGCGTCTTCGGGTGCTGATCCCGGCGGTGGAGAATGCGATATCCGGCCAGGCCTATCATCCGCTCGACATTCTCGACACCCGGGCCGGGCTGACGGTCGAGGTGGGCAACACCGATGCCGAGGGTCGGATCATCCTTGCCGATGCCCTGGCCGAGGCCAGCCGCGAGAGCCCGGATCTGCTGATCGATTTCGCGACCCTGACCGGCGCGGCGCGGGTGGCGCTCGGTACCGGTCTGCCGGCGCTGTTCTGCAACGACGACAGTCTGGCCGAGGCGGCCCTGAAGGCCGGAGAGGCGGAGGGCGATCCCCTCTGGCGGTTGCCGTTATGGCAGCCCTACAGGCCGCAGATCACGAGCCGGATTGCCGATCTCTGCAACATTTCCGAAGGCCCCTTCGGTGGGGCGATCACCGCTGCCCTGTTTCTTGAAGCCTTCGTGAAGCCGACGATCCCATGGATTCATCTGGATTTCATGGGCTGGAACCTCTCGGCCTCTCCCGGCCATCCCCAGGGTGGGGAAGCCCAGGGCATGCGGGCGCTGTTTCACCTGATCAAGGCGCGCCTTGAGGCCTCGAAGGATCGCACCTCGGATCGTACCGAGGATCGCACCGAGGCCGCTTCAGGCCCCGGGGCCCGCCTGTCGCCTTCGCGTCGTAGCCGCAAGCCCGCCCGCCGCCCGGCCGCGTCGAGGGCCGGTTCTGCACGGGAAGGATGAGGGCCGGATGAGGGTCTGATGAAGGGGGAAGCTCTTGGGGAAAGGGGGGAAAGGGTATGGGGAAAGGGATGGCGGAAGGGATGAGCGTCGAACAGGCTCTCGCCCTCTGGCGGCAGGTGACGGTCGATTCGGTTCGCGGCGACGGGCCCGATCTCAGCAGCCGGCAGATGGCGGTGTTGCTGGTCGTCTATCTCGATCCCCCGCCCCACACGGTGCGCGGGCTCGCCGGGCTTCTCAAGATTGCCAAGCCGGCGGTGACCCGGGCGCTGGATCGCCTTCAGGATCTGGGGTTGATCCGCCGCCATGCCGATCCCCACGACCGTCGGTCGATCCATCTGGGGCGCACCGTGGCCGGTGCCGTGTATCTGCGTGACATGGCCGAACGGATCGCCGCCGCCCGGGGCGTTCAGGGTCGGGTCTAGTCGCCGATGGCACCGCCGGGTTCCACCCGGTGATCGAAGGCGGCCGCCATGAGGGCGCGGGTATAGGGCTCGCCGGGGGTATCGAACACCGTGCGGGCCAGGCCGCTTTCCACCAGCTTGCCGTCGCGGATCACCAGCACCTCGTCGGCCAGGGCCCGCACCACCTTCAGATCATGGCTGATGAACAGATAGGCCAGCCCGTGGGCATCCTGAAGCTGGCGCAGAAGATCGACGATCTGGGCCTGGACCGACATGTCCAGGGCCGAGGTTGGCTCATCCAGGATGATGACGCCGGGCTTCAGGGCCAGGGCCCGGGCGATGGCGATCCGCTGGCGTTGCCCGCCCGAGAATTCATGGGGGTAGCGATGCTTGTCGTCGGGGTTGAGCCCGACCTCGACAAGGGCGGCATCGATCATTGCATCGCGCTCTGCCACGGTCTCGCCGATCCGGTGGATTCCCAGCCCTTCGCCAAGAATCTGGCCCACCGACATGCGCGGGCTGAGCGAGGAAAACGGATCCTGGAACACGATCTGCATTTCGCGGCGCAACGGCCGGATGGCGGTTTCGCCAAGCCCGTCGATCCGGCGATCCCGGAAGGTGATGGCGCCGCGGCTTGCGATCAGTCTCAGAAGGGCGAGCCCCAGCGTTGTCTTGCCGGAGCCGGATTCGCCGACGACGCCCACCGTGCGCCCGCGCCTGAGGGTGATGGAAACGCCATCCACCGCCTTCACGTGATCCGTCACCCGTTGCAGGATGCCCCGCCGGATCGGAAACCAGACGCGCAGATCGCGGCCTTCCATCACCACCGGGGTGTCGCGGGCCTCGCGGCTGGGCTGGCCCTTGGGTTCGGCGGCCAGAAGGTGGCGGGTATAGGGATGCGCGGGGGTCTCGAAAAGACGGGCGACCGGGCCATGTTCCACGATCTCGCCGCCATTCATCACGCAGACCCTGTCGGCCATGTGGCGCACGATGCCCAGATCATGGGTGATCAGCAGCATGGCCATGCCGAGCCGCGCCTTCAGATCGAACAGAAGCTGAAGGATCTGCGCCTGGATGGTGACATCGAGGGCGGTTGTCGGCTCGTCGGCGATGAGCAGCTCCGGTTCGTTGGCAAGGGCCATGGCGATGATCACCCGCTGGCGCTGGCCGCCGGAAAGCTGGTGCGGGAAGGCTCCAAGCCGCGCTTCCGCCTGGCGCAGACCCACCATGTCGAGCAGTTCCAGAACCCGGTCGCGGGCTGAGCCTCGATCCATGCCCTTGTGCAGGATCAGGGTTTCGGCAATCTGCTTCTCCACCGTGTGCAGGGGATTGAGCGCTGTCATCGGTTCCTGGAAGATCATCGCCACCCGGTTTCCGCGCACCTTGCGCATCCGTTCATCCGGGGCGCCGATCACCTCTTCGCCGCCGATCCGGATCGAGCCGGTGGGGTGGGAGGCGAGGGGATAGGGCAGAAGCTGAAGGATCGACAGCGCGGTGACCGATTTCCCCGAGCCGGATTCCCCGACCAGGGCAACCGTTTCCCCCTTGTGGATGTCGAGATCGAGGTTGCGCACCGCATCCTTGGCAACACCGCCCGCAGTGAAGCGGACGCCGAGCTTGCGGATCGAGACGAGGGGCGTGGTTTCGGCCATCGGATCAGCCCAGGGTCTTGCGGGGATCGAAGGCGTCGCGCACCGCTTCGCCGATGAAGATCAGCAGGCTCAGCATCACCGCCAGCACGACGAAGCCGGAAATGCCGATCCAGGGCGCCTGAAGGTTGGCCTTGCCCTGGGCCAGGATCTCGCCCAGCGAGGCTGAGCCCGGAGGCAGGCCAAGCCCCAGGAAATCGAGGGATGTCAGCGCCGTGATCGAGGAGTTCAGCACGAAAGGCAGCAGGGTCAGGGTGGCCACCATGGCATTGGGCAGCACATGCCGCCACATGA
>JBJHAU010000132.1:0-6505 GCA_050480665.1 Alphaproteobacteria bacterium
TCCGGTCGGGGGAAACGCCGGGATCGGCCAGGATCGGCCAGGATCGGCCAGAATCCCGGATGCCATCACTTTCCGATGCCATCTTTTTCAGGAGATAGTCATGAGCGGGTTTGAAGATCGCGGCAAGGGTTTCGAGGCCAAGTTTCAGGCCGATCAGGAAGCCGAATTCAAGATCGTGGCGCGACGCAACAAGCTCCTCGGCGAATGGGCGGCGCGGGAAATGGGCCTTGCCGATGCGGACGTTGCCCCTTATGCCCAGACGGTCGTGATGGCCGATTTCGAGAAGCCGGGCGATGATGACGTTCTTGCCAAGGTGCTGAAGGACTTTCAGGACAAGGGCATCGCCCATGACGAGAGGCAGATCCGGAAAAAGATGTCCGAACTCATGGCGGTGGCTGCCGAGCAGCTGAAATAGCCCAAGACTGCCGCTTTCGCCCGTCTGCGGCCGCATGGGGCCGGGCTTCCGTGTCTTCGGGCGCCTTCCTGCCTTCAGGTGTCACCCGTGCTTTCAGGCTTCGCCGAACACCCTCTGGAAGATGGTGTCGACATGGCGGGTATGGTAGCCAAGATCGAACAGGGATTCGATGCCCGCCGCATCGAGATGGCTGCCAACCTCGGGATCGCCCAGAAGCGCTGCCTTGAAGTCACTCCCCGTCTCCCATGATGCCATGGCGTGGCGCTGGACGGTGCGATAGGCATCCTCCCGGCTCATGCCCGCCTGGGTCAGGGCCAGAAGAACCCGCTGCGAGTGCACCAGCCCGCCCAGGGCATCCAGGCTGCGTTGCATCGCTTCCGGATAGACGACCAGTCGATCGATGACCCTTGCGGCACGCACCAGGGCGAAGTCGAGAGCGATGGTGGCATCTGGCCCGATCACCCTTTCCACCGAGGAATGAGAGATGTCGCGCTCATGCCAGAGGGCGACATTTTCGAGAGCCGGAATCGCCATGGAGCGGACCAGACGCGCAAGGCCGGTGATGTTCTCGGACAGCACCGGGTTGCGTTTGTGCGGCATGGCTGAAGAGCCTTTCTGGCCGGGTGCGAAGTATTCCTCGGCCTCGCGAAGCTCGGTTCTCTGGAGATGGCGGATCTCCACGGCAAGGCGTTCGATCGAGGAGGCGATCACCGCAAGGGTGGCGAAGAAGGCGGCATGGCGATCACGGGGAATCACCTGACTTGAAACCGGTTCCGGTTCGAGCCCCATCTGCCGGGCCACATGGGCTTCCACGAAGGGATCGATGTTGGCGAAGGTTCCGACAGCACCCGAAATCGCGCAAGTGGCGATCTCGGCCCGGGCGGCGAGAAGGCGGGTGCGGTTGCGCGCGAATTCGGCGTGAAAGCCGGCAAGTTTCAGGCCGAAGGTGGTCGGCTCGGCGTGTATGCCATGGCTGCGGCCGATGCAGGGGGTCATCTTGTGTTCGAAGGCGCGGCGCCTGAGTGCGGCAAGCAGCAGATCGATATCCTCGATCAGAAGGTCTGCGGCGCGGCTGAGCTGCACGGCGAGACAGGTATCGAGCACATCGGACGAGGTCATGCCCTGATGCACGAAGCGGGCTTCGGGCCCGACATGTTCGGCCAGGTTGGTCAGGAAGGCGATGACATCGTGATGGGTCTCGCGCTCGATTTCATCGATCCGCTCGATATCGAAGGCGCCGGCCCGGCGGACCGCCTGTGCCGCCTCATGGGGGATGACACCCAGTTCGGCCTGTGCATCGCAGGCATGGGATTCGATGTCCAGCCAGATGCGGAACCGGGCTTCCGGCTCCCAGATGGCGGTCATTTCCGGGCGTGAATATCGGGGAATCATGGGTTTCCAGGGCTTGGGGGTGGTGGGGAAGATCAGGAGACGACGGGGCCTCTTGATGGAGACGAAGTTTACAGCAATCCGAGGCTTTTGAAACTGGCATGCCCGGATCGGCCGATCACGAGATGATCGTGAAGGGTGATTCCAAGCTTCTCGGCCGCGGCCTGAACCTCCCGGGTCATGTCGATATCGCCTCTCGACGGGGTCGGGTCGCCCGAGGGATGGTTATGAACCATGATGATGGCCGAGGCTCCGAGATCGAGAGCGCGTTTGACGATTTCCCGGGGATAGACGGGCGCGTGATCGATGGTGCCTGTCTGGTGGATTTCATCATCGATCAGCTTGTTCTTGCGGTCGAGATAGAGCAGGCGAAGCTGTTCCCGGGATTCCCGGGCCATGGCGCTGTAGCAATAGTCCAGAAGCTGTTGCCAGGACGAGATGACCGGCCGGTCGAGAACCTGGCTGCGGGCAAGGCGGAGTGCGGCGGTATGGATCACCTTGAGCGCGGCGACCGTTGAATCGCCGACATCCCCGACGGCCCGGATCGCAGCGGGCTCGGCTGCGATGAGATCGGCAAAACTGCCAAAGCGGCCGATCAGGGCCTTGGCCAGAGGCTTGACGTCGGAACGTGGCCTGGCGGAGAAGAGGATCAGTTCGACAAGTTCGTAATCGGAAAATCCTGCTCCCAGATCCTTCAGGAACCGATGGCGCAATCTTTGCCTGTGGCCATGATAATGCGGTTTTTCGGACATGGTGGGCGCTGTGTCCGACCTAGGATGGATAGGGGGGGCAGGTGTGTCCGGCCGGGGAGAGGGTGAAGACCTCGCATCCATCCGCCGTTATGCCGATGGTATGTTCGAACTGCGCAGACAGGGAACGATCACGGGTGACAGCCGTCCAGCCATCCTTGAGGATCTTCACCTCGGGCCTGCCGGCATTGATCATTGGCTCGATCGTGAAAAACATTCCTTCTTCCAGCACGAGACCTTCTCCCGGACGGCCATAATGCAGCACATTGGGAGGCTCGTGAAAGACACGTCCGGTGCCATGACCGCAAAAATCCGTCACCACACTGAAGCGGCGGCTTTCCACCAGGCTCTGAATGGCATGGCCGAGATCGCCAAGGGTGGCCCCGGGTCTTGCCACGGCGATCGCCCGCATGAGGGCTTCATAGGTGGTTTCCACCAGCTTGCGTGCCAGAACACCGGGCTTGCCGACATAGAACATGCGCGAACTGTCGCCATGCCAGCCATCGACGATCGGGGTGACGTCGATGTTGATGATGTCGCCCCTTCGCAGAATTTTCTGGTCGTCGGGAATCCCGTGACAGACGACATGGTTGACCGAAGTGCAGATCGATTTCGGAAAACCCCGGTAATTCAGCGGGGCGGAAATACCCCCCTGCTGCGCGACGAAATCATGGCAAAGACGATCGAGGTCTCCGGTCGAGATGCCGGGGCGCACATGGGGAGCGATGAAATCCAGGGTCTGGGCCGCCAGAAGGCCGGCGCGGCGCATGGCCAGGAAATCCTGGGGGCCATGGCGGCGGATCCCGGGGTGGTGCGTCGCGGCGTCACGCCTTTCCGGCCGGACAAGCTCGGCCCGTTCGGCAGAAGGGGCCGGGAAAGAAGTTTCGTGGTTACGCGGGTGCTGGTTCATCATGCCTCAGAAGATCGCCGGAAACCCGGTTCAATGCCGTTGCCGTCGGGGTTCCTTGTCAAGGGGCCTGCCATGCCTTGATGCCTTTCCATGCCTTCACGCTTCAATGCCTCTGCAGCGCTGTTGCCCGTCCTAGATAGCGACAGGAAGGGGAGAATCCAAGGCGATGCTACGCGTTCCGACACGGCAGCGAAAGCACAGGATTTCAACCCCGTCCTTCCGTGCGGCCTGACAGGCTTCGGCGTAGGCCGGGTCGATGTCCCGGGCAAGATCGAAGGTCTCGCAGTCGGAACGCTGGACAAGATAGAGCATCACGGCGCGGCTTCCTGCGGCTGCCACCCGACGCAGGTCGTGAAGGTGTCGTGTTCCTCGAAGGGTCACGGAATCAGGAAAGACCGCCACCGGCCCGCGTTTGAGGGTGACACTCTTGATTTCCAGATAGCAGTCCCGGCGGCGGCGTCCGGTATCCATTGGGGCTCCGGGCGCAGGTTTCGGCCTAGTCCCATCCCTTGCCGCTTTTCCCTTCCCTTTCCCCTCGCCTTCCACGCGATCCTGGAGCAGAAAGTCGACCCGTGAAGAGTCGCCGTAGCGGACCTCGCGACGCCAGGACGTGTAACCGGCGAGCGAGGGAATCCGCCCCTTGCCAAGGGCCTCTTCCACGATACGGTTGGCGAGGCCGGTATCGACCCCGACAAGGTGACGCCCCTGGCGGACCAGTTTCCAGCTCCAGGCGAGCTTGCGGCGGGGATCATGATTTCCGGCAAGCCAGACCTCCATGCCCGCTTCGGCCAGACCGGTCATGGCGCCGGGATTGGCGACATGGGCCTGAACCTCGAGGCCATCATCGAGCCGGACATCGCAAAGAAAGCGCTTGTAGCGGCGGATCAGCTGTCCGCGAACAAGAGGATGAGGATAGTTCATCCTCTCAGGGTAGCGCGCCTGTCATTCGTGGCAAGGGGGTCTGTTCAGGCGTCGTTTCGCTCTGTGAGGAATCGGGCTTCGATCTGGTCGGGGGGCAGGGGCTTGCCCAGATAATAGCCCTGTGCGCCCTTGCAGCCGGCCTCGCGGAGAAAGGCAAGCTGGGGAGCGGTTTCGACACCTTCGCCGACAACATCAAGGCGAAGGCTTTCGGCCATGCCGAGGATCGCCTGGACAATGGCGGCATCTTCCGCGTTTTCGGGAATCCCGCTTACGAAGGATCTGTCGATCTTCAGGCTGCTGATGGGAAAACGCTTCAGGTGACAGAGTGAGGAGTAGCCGGTTCCGAAATCGTCGATGGCAATGCGTACCCCCATGTTGTTGAGCAGACAGAGGGTGACGACCGCATCGTCGGGGTCGATCATCAGGGAGCTTTCCGTGATCTCGAGAATCAGGGCATGGGAGTCGAGGCCGCTGATCCGCAGCGCCTCGGTGACCGTTGCAAGGATGTCTTCCTGGTGAAACTGGCGCGAAGACAGGTTGACAGAGATTTCCAGCGATGTACCAACCCGTTGCGACCACAACCGGGTCTGGCGGCAGGCTTCATGCAGCACCCAGGTGCCGATGGGAACGATCAGCCCGGTTTCTTCGGCGATCGGAATGAACCGGGCGGGAGGAATCAGCCCCAGTTCGGGGTGCTGCCAGCGGACAAGGGCCTCGAAGCCGGCGATCCTGTCGCTTGCGAGATCGACTTGCGGCTGGTAGTGCAGAATCAGTTCGTCACGCTGAAGGGCGCGCCGAAGGTCGTTTTCCAGATTCAGATGCTCGATGGTCGTGGCATTCATCCCGGTCGCATAAAACTGGAAGTGGTTCCTGCCCTTCTCCTTGGCCCGGTACATGGCAATGTCGGCATTGGTGATCAGGTCGTCCTTGTCGATCCCGTCTGCGGGAAACATGCTGATGCCGATGCTGGCGGTGACAAACACCTCGTGACCATCGATGGCAAGAGGTCTCGAGAGAGTCTCGATGATCTTGGTCGCGAGCTTGGCGGCGGCCTCGGCACCGCCGATTCCGCACAGGATGACAACGAATTCATCACCGCCCAGCCGGGCTACGGTGTCGCTTTCCCGGACGCTGGCACGAAGTCTTTCGGCGACGAGACGAAGGAGCTTGTCGCCGAAAGCGTGACCCAGGGTGTCGTTGACAAGCTTGAAACGGTCGAGATCCAGCATCAGGAAACCGACCTGGGTCTGTTGCCGCGCGGCCGTTGCGATCGCCTGGGTCAGACGGTCGAAAAGAAGCTCGCGATTGGGAAGTTCGGTCAGATGATCATAGTTCAGCAGGGCATGGAGGTGGCGTTCGGTCCGTTTTCTCTCGATGGCGAACCGGACCGCCCGGATCAGCCCCGGTTGCTCAATCTTCGAGGATTCCAGATAATCCTGAGCGCCGAAGGCGAGCGCCTGGAGTGCGGCATCCTCATCGCCATCAGGGCCGATGATGACGAGCGGCGCGCCCCCCAGAAGCTTGTTGATCGTGGCAATCGATTTGGCCCCCGGCGGCGGTCCGTCGTTTACTTCGAGGATGATCGCATCGAACCCGGCGATCCGCGTCCTGCGCACGGCTTCGGCCATGGTGGTGACCGATTCCACATGGCATCGTGCGGTCTGTCCAAGCCCTGCCTGCATGATGCTGAGAGGAGGCTTGGCCCCGGAGATCACAAGAATCCGCAACGGCGCTTCCCGCGGGGGAAGGCTTGCGCCGGGCAAGGATTCGATTGCTTCCGGGTTCGTGGCCACGTCATGCATCCTGCACTTGCGCCCGGGATCGCTTTTCACGGGCATGGCGCTGGGGGCCTTCATGGCCCACGCCGTATGGCCAGTCTGGCGTGGCAGGGGTTGTCAAACTGTTAACGGATGAGATCGCCTGAAAGGCCTTGTGCGCGGATTGCCAAAATGCCCTTTCGGGGCGAGAATGGGGTGTGGCTTGTGGAGACAGGAGATGACCGTATCCATCGTTCCCGAAGGTTTCGGGTGGTGACCGGGGCGGCCGCAAGGGAACGGCCTACGGCCGCTCTTGTCGTGATCGGCGATGAGGTTCTGTCCGGCCGCACGCGGGACGGCCACA
>JBJHAU010000133.1:0-6393 GCA_050480665.1 Alphaproteobacteria bacterium
CTGCTGCATCAGATCCAGAAACTCGCGCGTGGCCTTGCGATCTCCCTGGGCCGGGCCTTGCAGGGTTTCGATGAAGCCGATCAGCGTGGCAAGGGGCGTGCGCAGCTCATGGCTGACATTGGCCACGAAATCGGCACGCATCTGTTCGGCCTTGCGCCGATCCGTCAGATCGAAAAGGACGATCAGGAACCGGGCGTTGCCGGGCCCGCCCCGGGGCAGGGGCTCGATGTCGAAGGCGAAACTGCGGCCGGCGATGGTGTTCAGGGTTTCATGCAGGGCTTCGGCATGGTGTTGGTCATGGCGTTCGCCACGAAGATCAGCACGGAGATCATTCGGGGTCTCCGTCTGGGATTTCGTTGGGAAATTCGGTGGGGATTTCGGTGGATCGTCCCTGCCCTGTCCGGCAAGGGCATGGTCCACGGCTTCAAGCAGGGCAGGATCGCGCAAGACCGAGGCCAGATCGACACCCGTGGGGCCCTGGCCGGCGGGCAGGGAACGGCCGGTATCCGACCCGATCAGGCGCCGCGCCATGCGGTTCAGCCGCACGATCTGGCGTGTGTCATCGATCAGGATCAAGGGCTGGGGCAGGGCGTCGAACACCCCGTCATCTGCGTCAAGGCGCGCCTGAAGTTTCTGGCGGGCCATGGCTGCTCCAGCGGCAAACGCCCGGATCATCCGGGCCAGCTCGCCGGCAGGACTCCAGCGGAAGGGCCTGTCTTGCAGGGGGCCGGCGGTCGCGTCTTCCGGGCCGGGCGCAGGGCTTCCCTCTCCGGTTTCGAAATCCCGCAGGCCATGCCTCAGCCGTGCCAGATCGGCGGCGGCGATGGCGGCAAGGCCCGAGGCGAGCAGAACCGCCGGGATCAGCGCGCCCAGGGCCAGGGCCGGCTCGATCCAGCCGAAAGCCGCCGCAAGGCCGAGGCCAAGCGCGGCGGGCGCGCCCAGGGCCAGGGCGATCCTGGCCCAGATACGGGCTTTCCAGCGGCGTTCGACAGGGCTTCCGGCCATGCGGGCGTGTCCTTCCCAGAGTCCATAACGCCCAGATTCCTCACGCCCTTGTTCCTCAAGGGATCCTTGCGGCCCCGCGCCCTTCCCGGGGGCGTGGGCAGGGCAGGCGGGCGACGTTCAGGCGCTTCCTTTCCCGTTCCGATGCAGGGAATCATGGGCGGCAAGGGCTGCCAGGGTCACGATTTCGCTGACGGTCGCCCCCATCTGAACCACCTGCGCCGGTTTCTCCAGCCCCAGAAGCAGTGGCCCGATCACCGTGGACCGGGCAAGCTTCTGCACCAGCTTGGTGGAAATCTTGGCGGAATCGAGGGCGGGCATCACCAGAACATTGGCCGGGCCGGAAAGCCGGCAGAACGGGTAGTAGTCCCGCATCAGATCGAAATCGAGCGCGACATCGGCCGCCATTTCGCCGTCATATTCGAAATCGACATGGCGGCTGTCGAGGATTTCCACCGCCTCGCGAATCCGCTTGCCCTTTTCCCGCGCCGGGTTGCCGAAGGTGGAGAAGGACAACAGCGCAACCCGGGGGTGATGGCCCATCTGCCGGGCCTTGGAGGCAGCCTGGATGGCAATGTCGGCCAGCTCTTCGGGCGAGGGCACGTCATGCACCAGGGTATCGGCGATGAACACGGTCTTGCCGCGGGCGACCAGCATGGTCAGGCCGAACAGGATCTCGCCCGGCATCGGATCGATCACCCGCGTGATGTCTTCGAGACAGACGAAGGACGGACGGGTCAGCCCGGTGATCATCGCATCCGCCTCGCCATGGGCCACCATGCAGGCGGCGAAGATGTTGCGATCCTGATGCACCATCCGCTGGCAGTCGCGCAAGAGGGCGCCGCGCCGCTGGCGGCGGCGGAACATGGTTTCGATGTATTCGGCATTGCGCGACGACAGTGCGGCATTGGTGATCTCGAAGGCGCCGGGATCGTCGATCCCGAGACGCTCCATGGCCGCGATCACCCTGTCGCGGCCACCGACAAGAATGGGCGTGCCGTAGCCGGCATTGCGATAGGCCACCGCCGCCCGGATGGCCTTTTCCTCCTCACCTTCGGCGAAGACCACGCGGCGGGGATGGGCGCGGGTTTCACGGGCGATCAGGGCCAGGGCATCGGCGGTCGGATCGAGCCGGCTCGACAGGCTCACCCGGTAGCGATCCATGTCCTCGATCCGGAGGGTGGCGACGCCGGTGTCCATGGCCGCCCGGGCCACCGCCGCCGGCACGGCCGAAATCAGCCGCGGATCGAAGGGGGCCGGAATGATGTAATCGGGCCCGTAGCGCAGGGCTGCGCCCTGATAGGCGGTGGCCACCTCGTCGGGAACATCCTCGCGGGCCAGAGCGGCCAGCGCCCTGGCGGCGGCAATCTTCATCTCGTCGTTGATGGCCGTTGCCCGTACATCCAGGGCGCCGCGAAAGATGTAGGGAAAGCCGAGAACGTTGTTGACCTGGTTCGGGTAGTCGGATCGGCCGGTGGCGATGATGGCGTCGTCACGAACGGCGCGGATCGCCTCGGGCGTGATCTCGGGGTCGGGATTGGCCATGGCGAAGATGATCGGCCGGGCGGCCATGGAGCGGACCATGTCCTGGTTGACCGCATCCTTCACCGAAAGGCCGAAGAACACGTCGGCGCCCTTCATGGCCTCGGCAAGGCTGCGGGCGTCGGTGTTCACCGCATGGGCCGATTTCCACTGGTTCATGCCCTTTTCGCGGCCCTGATAGATCGGTCCCGAGGTGTCGCACATGATCACCTGGTCATGGGGCACGCCCATGCGCTTCACCAGTTCGACACAGGCGATGGCCCCTGCCCCGGCCCCGTTGACCACCATCCGGATATCGCGGATCGAGCGCCCGGTGATATCCAGCGCGTTCAGAAGCCCGGCGGCGGCGATGATGGCGGTGCCGTGCTGATCATCGTGGAAGATCGGGATGTCCATCAGCTCGCGCAGGCGGCTTTCGATGATGAAGCATTCGGGAGCCTTGATGTCTTCCAGATTGATGCCGCCGAAGCTTGGCCCCAGATAGCGGACGCTGTTGATGAAGGCATCGACATCCTCGGTGCCGATTTCCAGGTCGATGGCGTCGACATCGGCAAACCGCTTGAACAGGACGGCCTTGCCCTCCATCACCGGCTTGGAGGCGAGCGCCCCCAGATTGCCAAGGCCCAGAACCGCCGTGCCGTTCGAGATCACCGCCACCAGATTGCCGCGCGCCGTGTATTCATGGGCGCAGGCGGGATCGGCGGCGATACGGTTGCAGGGCGCGGCCACGCCCGGGGAATAGGCAAGGGACAGGTCGCGCTGCGTCACCAGCGGCTTGGTTGCAGTGATTTCAAGCTTGCCGGGGCGCCCCTGCCGGTGGAAGGCCAGGGCTTCCCTTTCCAGGTCGCTTTCGCGGGATTTGGCCATTCCGGGGCTCCTCGGGCCGTGTTGGGGGTCGCTGGGGATGGGGTGGATCGCATGGTGCGGCGGCGCAGGCCGGGCCTCGCCCGCTTCGGCGACAGACCTTACCCGGATTTTTGCGCTTGCCAAGAGCGAACTGGGAAGGATGCGGGCTTCCGCCCCGCGACCGTGCTAGACTGCGAGGCCCTTCGGGGTTTATCCCGCCCAACCCCTCCGTCCCCCGCGACACAGGCGCCGCGCCATGGCGAGCATACAGCACAAGGAAGACGCCGCCCCGCAAGCGGAAGACAGCACCGTCACCCCGATGATGGCGCAGTATCTGGCGATCCGCGAAGCGCATCCCGATTGCCTGCTGTTCTACCGGATGGGCGATTTCTACGAGCTGTTCTTCGATGATGCCCATGCCGCCTCACAGGCTCTGGACATCGCGCTGACCCATCGCGGGCGTCATCAGGGTGCCGACATCCCCATGTGCGGGGTTCCGGTGCATGCCGCCGAAAGCTACCTCGCCCGGCTGATCCGCAAGGGGTTCCGTGTCGCCGTCTGTGAGCAGACCGAAGATCCCGCCGAAGCCCGCAAGCGCGGGGCGAAGGCCGTGGTTCGCCGCGAGGTGGTGCGCCTGGTGACCCCCGGCACCCTGACCGAGGAAAGCCTTCTCGAACCGGGGCGCAACAATTTCCTGGCGGCTCTGGCCCGGGCCGAGGATCGGCTGGGCCTTGCCTGGCTGGACATCTCCACCGGGGCCTTCTTCATCCAGGCGGTCGAGGAATCGGGGCTGGCTGCGGCCCTCGCCCGGATCGATCCGGGCGAGCTTCTTGTCGCCGACAGCCTGAGCGCGCGTCCGGCTGTGGCCGCCGCGCTGCGGGGCGACGGGCTTCGCCCGACTCCTGCCCTTACCCTGCTGCCGGCCAGCCGGTTCGAATCCCGCAACGGGGAAAAACGGCTGAAGGATCTGTACGGGGTCGCCCATCTCGATGCCTTCGGCGCCCCGGGACGGGCGGAATGCGCCGCCGCCGGGGCGCTGGTCGATTATGTCGAGCTGACCCAGACCGGAACCCTCCCGCGGCTTGCCCCGCCCGCCCGGGTTCTCGATGGCAGCCTGATGGAAATCGATCCCCAGACCCGGCGCAACCTCGAGATCACCGAAACTATTGCCGGGGGGCGGCGCGGGAGCCTCGCCGAGGCGATCGATCGTACCCGCACCGGGGCGGGGGCACGCCTTCTGGGCGCACTTCTTGCCCAGCCGTTGACCGATCCGGCCGCGATCAATGCCCGCCTCGATGCCCTCGACTGGCTTCTGGATGAGGAAAACGCCCCCGGGGCGCGGGAAACGATCCGGGAAAGTCTGGCCGGGCTGCCGGATCTGGAGCGCGCCCTGGCGCGCCTGACGCTGGGTCGCGGCGGCCCTCGCGATCTGGCCGCCTTTCGCGACGGGCTGAATCGTTCCACCACCCTGCGCTACGCCCTCACCGCCACGGTGCGACGAGGGATCCTGCCGCCGCCCGCCCTCGTGGCCGACTGGATCGAAGGGCTCGGCGATCACCATGCGCTGGTGGACTTGCTGACCCGGGCGCTGGCCCCGGACCCGCCGATGCTGGCCCGCGACGGCGGTTTCGTGGCCGCCGGATTCGATCCCTCCCTCGACGAGACACGGGCCCTGCGCGACGAAAGCCGGCGCCTGATCGCCGCCCTCGAAACCCGCTACCGCGAGGCGACGGGCCTTGCCAACCTGCGTATCCGGCACAATGCCGTCCTTGGCTATTTCATCGAGGTGCGGCCCGGACAGGCCGATGCGCTGCTCGCCGCACCGGGGCCGGGGGGCGAGCCGGGCTTCTTTCATCACCGCCAGACGCTGGCCTCGGCGGTGCGCTTCAGCACTGCGGAGCTGGCCGAACTTCAGGCCAGGATCACCGGCGCGGCGGATCGGGCGCTGGCCCAGGAGCAGGCGATCTTCGCCCGGCTGGTGGAGGCCCTTCAGGCGAAGGCCAGGGATCTCGCCGCCACCGCCACGGCTTTGTCCTGGCTGGATGTGGCCCAGGGGTTCGCCACCCTTTCGCGCGAGGGGCGGCATGTGCGGCCAAGGGTCGATGACAGTCTGGCCTTCGCCATCGAGGCGGGCCGCCACCCGGTGGTGGAGGCGGCGCTGCGCCGCGAGGGCGACAAGGCGTTCATCGCCAATGATTGCAGCCTTACCCCGGCCAGCGAGGGGGGAAACCAGGGCCGGTTGTGGCTCGTGACCGGCCCCAACATGGCAGGCAAATCGACATTCCTGCGCCAGAACGCGCTGATCGCTCTCATGGCCCAGATCGGCGCCCATGTTCCGGCGGATAAGGCACATATCGGGGTCGTCGACCGGCTGTTCAGCCGGGTCGGAGCCGCCGACGATCTGGCCCGGGGGCGATCCACCTTCATGGTCGAGATGGTGGAAACCGCAACGATCCTCAACCGGGCCGGACCGCGTTCCCTGGTGATCCTGGACGAGATCGGCCGCGGCACCGCGACCTTCGACGGGCTGTCGATCGCCTGGGCGACGATCGAGCATCTGCACGAGGTGAACCGCAGCCGCGGGTTGTTCGCCACCCACTACCACGAACTGACCCGGCTCTCGGCCCGGCTTGGCGAGCTGTCCAACCATGCCTGCCGGGTGCGGGAATGGAAGGATCAGGTGATCTTCCTGCATGAAATCGGCCCCGGCACCGCCGACAGATCCTACGGGGTTCACGTCGCCCGCCTGGCCGGGCTTCCCGCCGCTGCCGTGGCGCGGGCAGAGGCGATTCTTTCCAGCCTGGAATCGGGCGACAAGGCTTCCGCCCTGGCGCGGCTGGCCGATGATCTTCCCCTGTTCCGGGCGGCGGAGAGGGCTGCGCCGCCGCCCGATCCGCTGGCGGCCGCCCTGGCCGGGCTCGATCCCGATGCGCTGTCCCCGCGCGAGGCGCTCGAATGGCTTTACCGCCTCAAGGAGATGGCGGAGGACGCCGACGCCGACAC
>JBJHAU010000134.1:0-6382 GCA_050480665.1 Alphaproteobacteria bacterium
CGCCACGCCATCGTGGCCGGCAGGCTTGCCTATCTGGCCGGGCGGATGCCGAAAAAACGCTATGCGGATCCGTCTTCTCCCCTTGCGGGATTGATCTGAAGGCCTTATAGAGGCTCGCCCCTTGTGCCGGTGACACGCGCCCCGCTGTCCGGCAGGAGCTGGAGGCCCTTCCATGACCGACAAGATTGACCGCTTCCTTGCGCGTTCCTGCCCGGCGACCCCGTGCCTGGTGATCGATGTCGACCGCATCGTCGACAATTACCGGCATCTGGCCCGCGCCCTTCCCCAGGCCGACATCTTCTATGCCATGAAGGCCAATCCCGCGCCCGAGGTCTTGCGGGCCCTGGTCGCCGAGGGGGCGAAGTTCGACACCGCAAGCATCTACGAGATCGCCGATGTCATGGCCTGCGGGGCGCGGCCTCGGGATCTTTCCTTCGGTAACACCATCAAGAAGGAGGCGGATATCGCCTCGGCCTATCGCCGCGGGGTTCGCCTTTACGCCTTCGACAGTGAGCAGGAGCTGCTCAAGCTGGCCCGCAGCGCGCCGGGGTCCCAGGTGTTCTGCCGGGTGCTGATGACCAACCCGACCGCCGGCTGGCCGACCTCGCGCAAGTTCGGCTGCGATGTCGAAATGGCCGCAAGCCTGCTGATCAGGGCTCGCGATCTCGGGCTTGTGCCCTATGGGGTCTCCTTCCATGTCGGTTCGCAGCAGACCGAACTCGGGCAATGGGATGTGGCAATCGGTCGCACGCGTGTCCTGTTCACCGCGCTTGAAGAAGCCGGCATCCGGCTGGAGATGGTCAATCTCGGCGGCGGCATGCCTGCCCGCTACCGCGATGATGTTCCCGGAACCGGGGATTGTGCCCGGGCCATTCTTGATGCCCTGACCCGGCATTTCGGTAATCGCCAGCCAAGGATCATCATCGAACCGGGCCGCTCCCTTGCCGCCGATGCCGGTATCATCGCCGCCGAAGTGGTGCTGATCTCGCAGAAGAGTGCCCATGACGACCGGCGCTGGGTCTATCTTGACATCGGCAAGTTCACCGGGCTGCCCGAAACCATGGGCGAAGCGATCCGCTATCGCATCCAGACCGACCGCGATGGCGGCAAGGCCGGGCCGGTCATCATCGCCGGGCCGACCTGCGACGAGGTGGATGTTCTCTACGATCAGGCGGGCTACGAATTGCCGCTCGATCTTCAGGTGGGCGACAAGGTGCGGATTCTCGGCACCGGGGCCTATACCGCGACCTACGCGGCCGTGGGGTTCAACGGTTTTCCACCGCTGGCCCAGCACTGCATCTAGCCCCGGAGAGATCGGGGCCTCGGGGAGGGGCGCATGCGACTTCACGACTTCTTCCGGTCTTCGGCAAGCTTTCGCGTGCGTATCGGCCTGAATCTCAAGGGGCTTTCCGTAGAGCGCGTGCCGGTCGATCTTCAGCGGGATGGCGGCGAACAGCATGTTCCCGGTTTTGCGGCGCTCAATCCGCAACGGCTTGTCCCGGTGCTGGAGGTCGAGGGCGGCTATCTGACACAGTCCCTCGCGATCCTTGAATATCTCGAGGAAACCCATCCTGAACCGCCTCTTCTTCCCGCAGATCCCTTGGCGCGCGCCCGGGTTCGCGCCCTGGCGCTTTCCATTGCCTGCGACCTGCATCCCCTCAACAACCTGCGGGTTCTGCGCTATCTGGCCGATCCGCTCGGCCTTGATGAGGAAACCCGCAATGCGTGGTATCGCCACTGGGTCGCCACCGGACTTGCCGGTTTCGAGGGCTTGCTGGAGGCCTCTTCCCGCACCGGTCCCTTCTGCCACGGGACGCGGCCGGGGCTTGCCGATATCTGTCTTGTGCCGCAGATCTTCAACGCCCTGCGTTTCGATTGCCCGCTGGAGCCCTACCCCCTGAGCCGGGCGGTGTTCGAGGCCTGCATGGCCGAAGAGGCCTTCATCGCCGCCCAGCCCGATCATCAGGCAGAGGCTTCGCGGGCCTAGCCGCCGGCCACGAACGCGCCGTCCGGGCCGAGGGTTCCGGCTAACGCCTGCCGCCGCGTTGGGCCTGTTCTGCGGCGCTGCGGATATCCTGAAGACGAAGCCATCCGGGACTGCCTTCCTGAATCCGTCTTTCGCCCCGGGTGACATGATCGAGAGCCTCGCCCGGAAGGCCGCGCGCCATGGCGGCCTCGGCCGAGGCCAGGGCGCTCAACCCGAACTGCTCATCGCGGCCATAGGCCACGGCCAGCTGATCCCAGGCGAAGGCGTTGTCGCTTTCCTGGGCGGTGACCCGAAGCAGGTTGCGGATCGCCGGTTCAAGGAGGTTCCGGTCGTCGAGGGCAATCTGGACACGGGCAAGGGCCAGGCGGATCAGCGGAGCGTCCGGGGCCCGCTCCATGGCGGTCTGGTAGGGTTCCAGCGCATCGGCGATCCGGCCATGCTCGAACAGCATCTGGCCTTTCAGCTCGTGAAAATAGGGGTTGTCCGATTCCTCGGCGATCAGGGTCTCGATCACCGGCAGGGCGCGATCGATCTCGCCCAGCCGGAACAGGGCGATGGCACGGGTGTAACGGGCCTCGATGCCGGGAGCATCTTCGGGAATTCTCGACAGGGTTCGGGTCGGAGAATCCATGAAGCCCTGAAGCTTGGCCTGCATTCTCTTGAACAGGGTTTCGAAATGGGGGGGATCCGGGGCGTCGGCCAGGGGCGAACGCGAAAGATGGGACTCCACATGTTCGATGCGGTCCCGGGTCAAAGGATGGGTTCGCAGATAGGCATCCTGCCGGGAAGGAGGCATCAGTTCCTGATCCTCCAGCTTGCGCAGGAAGTCACGCATCCCGCGCGAGGATTGGCTGGTCCGGTCGAGCAGCAGCAGGGCGGTCTGATCGGCCGCCGATTCCTGCGCCCGGCTGAAACCGAGAAGACTGTCCATGGCCAGCCCCTGACCGCCCTGGATGATGGCGGCCCCGGCCTCTCCCGATCCGGTGGCCACCCCCGCCAGAATCCCGAGAATGGTGGAGACCATCGCGGTGGAGGAGGCGGTGCGCAGCCTCTGGGACAATTGTGTCAGGTGGCCGCCTGTGATGTGCCCGGTTTCATGGGCGATCACCCCGATCAGCTGGTTGGCGTTATCGGCCCGGCGCAGAAGCCCCGTGTTCAGGAACATGTTCATACCGCCGGCAACAAAGGCGTTGAGCTGGTCGTCGGCGACAAGATAGATCCTGACGGAATCGGGGTTGAGGCCGCCTGCCTCAAACAGTGGCGTGGAAAAGGTGCGGATGGTAGTTTCGATCTCGCTGTCGCGGATCAGCGAGAGGGCCGAGGCCTCCTTCGGCAGGAAAGGCGACGCAAGAAACCCGAGCGCGGCGAGCCCCGAAAGCGTCGCGCGGCCCAAGGACAGCATGGCAACCCTGAACGAACCGGTCATGACAGACAGATGATCCCTTCTTGCGCCTTTTCCAAGAGATTATTCCACCGTCCCTTCCAGGGGACATTCCCGGGAAGGCAGGCTTCGCGCCTTGCCGCCTGTCTGGCCGGGGTTGCCCTGGTGCTTTCCGGATGCGACCGTCTTCCCGCCATGCAGGACAGGGGCAGCGGTTTCGTGGCCGGCTTCACCGGCGCGGCTGCCGGTGATGAGCCGCATGCGGTCCGGGTCGCCAGCCAGATCCTCTCGGTCGGGGGCAGCGCCGCCGATGCCGTGACGGCAGCCTATTTCACCATGGCCGCGACCCTGCCGGGATCCGCCTCCCTCGGCGGGAGCGGGCTTTGCCTTGTCCACGATCCGGCGCAGGATGCCCCCATCGTGCTCGATTTCCACGATCCCCAGGCGCGGGCCGCGACGGCAGGGGCCCCCCTGCCCGGCGCCATGCGTGGATTCATGGCATTGCAGGGGCGGCATGGCCGGCTGGCCTGGGCCGAGGTGGTGGCACCCGGGGAAAGGGCCGCCCGTTTCGGGATCACGGTTTCCCGGGCCCTTGCCCGCGATCTCGAGGCGGCCTCTCGTGTTCTTGGCCAGGATCCGGCGATGGCGGCCCTGTTCCTTCGCCCGGACGGCTCGCCCCTCAGGGAAGGCGACAGGCTGGTTCAGCCTGCCCTTGCCGAGACCTTGCGCATGATCGGCACAGCGCCGACGCGGGTCGTCTCGCCCGCTTTCGCGGAGTGGCTGGCGGCCGATTACCGCACCGCAGGGATCGACATGCGCGCTGAGGACATGCTGGCCCATGCCCCCCGCTGGCAGGCGCCCCTCTCGGTAAGGGTGGGGAACGAGGTTGCCGATTTTCCCCCCCATGCCTCCGGGCATGTCCAGGCCCAGATCTGGGCGATGCTGGTCAGGGAAGGTCTGTGGGGGCGGCGTGGCGATCCCCGGCTGGTGGCGGAGGCCTCCCGTCGCGCCTATGCCGATTCCGGCCGGCTGCATTTTCTGCCGGACCCCGGCGGGGCACAGGACTCATTCCTTGCCCCTGAAAGAATCCGGCAGCTGCTGGCCGGGGCCGGGTCTCCCCCCCGCAAGGACGTGCCCGGCTTTCTCGATCCGCTGCCTCCGACCCCGGTGGATCAGGGTTCCGCCAGTATCATGGCCGTGGACCAGAACGGGCTTGCCGTGGCGTGCAGCCTGACCATGAACGGTCTGATGGGCGCGGTTCGGCTGGCGCCCCGGTCAGGAATCGTCATTGCCGCAACGCCCGATCCTGCCCGCCGAGGCAGCCCCCCCGTTGCCCTGATGAGCCTGCGCCAGCATGGTCAGAACCGCCTTCTGTTTCTCGGCGCAGGCACCGGCGGCCCGGGTGCCGGCCCGGCCCTGATCGAAACGGCGCTGGCCACTTTGCGGGAACCGATGTCTCTGGAAAACGGGCTCGCCCGTTCCCGCATCTTTGCCACCGCGAATCCCGACCAGGTGGTGATCGAGTCCGGGCCCGACGCCCAGGCGCTGGCCGATACCCTTCAGCGCGCCGGTTACACGGTCATCACCGCAGGGGCGGTGGGACGGCTGAACGCATTCGTCTGTCCAGCCGGCTTCACCGGGGCCGATTCCCGGTGCGAAATTCGTAGCGATCGCCGGGGCTTCGGCATCGCCACCACCCGCTAGAGGCAGGGGCCATGGCCCTGAAGGCTTCCGGACGGGGGCGCATTCCCCCCTTCATGGTGATGGATGTGCTGGCCGAGGCGAATGCCCTGGCCGCTGGCGGGGCAGAGATCCTGCATCTGGAGGTCGGCCAGCCTTCCACCGGCGCTCCCCCTCCGGTTCTGGCGGCGGCCACCGCCATCCTCGCTTCGGACAGGCTGGGCTATACGGAATCTCTGGGCCTTCCCGCCTTGCGTGCCGCCCTTGCCGCCTTTCATGCCGAACGCTATGGCCATGCCATGACGCCGGAACGCATCGTGGTGACCACAGGGTCCAGCGCCGGGTTCCTGCTGGCGTTTCTTGCCGCCTTCGATGCCGGGGATCGGGTGGCCTATGCCTGCCCCGGCTATCCCGGGTATCCCAACATCCTGAAGGCGCTGGGGCTTGAGCCCGTTCCGCTCCGGGCCGGTCCGGAATCGGGATTCAGGCTCGATGTCGGCCAGCTCGAAGCCCTGAAGAGCCCGCCCGACGGACTGATCCTTGCCAGCCCGGCCAACCCCACCGGCACGATGCTGACCGCCGAGAGCCTTGTGCGGATTCTCGACTGGTGCCGCGCGCACGGGGTGCGGGTCATTTCCGACGAGATCTATCACGGGATTACCTTCGAGAGGGAAGCCCGGAGCGTCGTCTCCGAGGAGCCCGAGGCCATCGTTCTCAACGGCTTCTCGAAGTATTTTTCCATGACCGGCTGGCGGTTGGGATGGATGATTCTTCCTCCGTCGCTGATCCGGCCCGTGGAATGTCTGGCCCAGAATTTCTTCATCGCTCCGCCAAGTCTGGCCCAGCATGCCGCCCTTGCGGTTTTCGGCTGTCGCGAGACGCTGGACGCGCATGTCGACCGCTATCGGAAAAACCGTGATGACCTGATCAAGGCTCTTGCGGCTTGCGGCTTTGGCCCGCTGGCCCCGGCAGAAGGCGGCTTCTACGTCTATGCCGGTCTCGGAACCTTGACCAAGGGTGCCAAGGGTACCAAGCATGGCGAGGATGTCGAAGACAGCGAATCCCTGTGTCGCAGATTGTTGCGCGATCTCGGTATCGCGGCGACGCCGGGCACCGATTTCGACCCCTGGGAGGGGCGACGGTTCATCCGTTTTTCCTGTGCCGGCTCACGCGAAGAGATGGCCAGGGCGACCCGACGCCTTCACGACTGGGCGCTGTCTCGCGAAGATTGCGGGCAGGGTTGAGCCCCGAGGCATCAACCCCGGGGCTCAGGAATGCCGCTGGCAGGCTTGGAAAAACGGCAAAGGCCCCTTCTTCCGGCCGCGGATTCATCC
>JBJHAU010000135.1:0-6340 GCA_050480665.1 Alphaproteobacteria bacterium
CTGCTGGCGGGACTGGCGGAAACCTATGGCGGCGAGGCGTATCGGGCCTTTGTCGATTCCCTGCGCCAGGGCCCGGACAAGGACACCACCGGGGCGCGGCCCGATTTCAACCCGGAACCCGAAGCCTTTCTCGACGATTTTGCCGCCGCGGCCATCACCTCGGTTCAGGATATCCATGACCTGTTCGTGCCGCGCTTCTTTTTCGGCTGTGAAGCCGACGACCGGATGATCGCAACGGCCTTCGATACCCGGCTGCATCATGGCGGGGCCAGGCTTGGCGCCATGTTCTCTTCAGACGTCTCCCACTGGGATGTCCCGGACATGACCGAAACCCTGGCGGAAGCCCATGAGCTTGTGGATGAGGGGCTGTTGACCGACGAGGATTTCAAGGATTTCACCTTTGCCAACATGGTTCGTCTGCATGGTGAAGTGAACCCTTCCTTCTTCAAGGGAACGGTGGTGGAAGCCGAGGCGGAACGAATCCTGCGATCCGGCTGAGGGCAAGGGCGGGGCTTAAGGCAACGCCTGCCTTTCGGGCAAGCTCTCTCCCGCTGCGCCGGGGAGCTTTTCCACATCACGGCCCTGCTGTGCCCCGCCCTGCCGGGGCATGGTTCCTTGCGTGGGTTCTTCAGGAAAGGGCGACAGCCCGTGAGGCAACATGAGGGCGACAGTTCGCGAACGTGCCGGCGTCTTGCGCCCCCGTCCGGGTTGCCCGCCCGGACCAGCCTTGCTAACCTTTCAAGGTTATGCCCGCAATCCGGGTGTGCATGCCGCCGGGGATGCCCATGGCCTGCGCACGCAGTGGCATGAGCAGGGAAAGGCGTCGCATGTCCGATTCGACGAAACTGTTTCAACCGGGTTCCGGCGACGTGTCGGGCCGCATCGACCGATCCGCGACGCGATTTGTTTCCCGTCTGACCCATGAAACGGTGGCTGTCGTTCTGGCGGGGGGCAGAGGATCGCGCCTCGGCGTGCTGACGGATTGGCGAACCAAGCCCGCCGTTCCCTTCGGCGCCAAGTTCCGGATCATCGATTTTGCCCTGTCCAACTGCCTCAATTCCGGGATCAACAAGGTTGCGGTCCTGACCCAGTACAAATCCCATTCGCTGATCCAGCATCTGATGCGGGGCTGGGGATTTCTCAATTCCGAGCATGGGGGCCTTCTGGATATCCTGCCGGCCCAGCAATGGAATGATGACATGAACTGGTATCAGGGCACCGCCGATGCCGTTTACCAGTGTCTCGACATTCTGGAAGGGCATGATGCCCGTCATGTCCTGATCCTGGCCGGAGACCATGTCTACAACATGGATTACGGAGAAATGCTGGCCGCTCATGTCAGCAGTGGCGCGGCCTTTTCCGTGGCCTGCTACCCGGTTCCCTTGGCCGATGCAAGCGAGTTCGGGGTGATGAAGGTGGATGCCAGCGGACAGGTGATCGCCTTCAGCGAGAAGCCGAAGAACCCGGAGCCGATGCCCGGGTCAACGCGCCACGCCCTGGCCAGCATGGGAATCTATGTGGCGTCCCGCCAGTTCCTGGAAGAGGAATTGCGACGTGATGCCGACGATTCTTCTTCCTCTCATGATTTCGGCAAAGACATCATCCCTTCCCTTCTTGCGCGCAGGCGGGGAGTCTATGCCTACACCTTCCATTCACCGGGCGACAAGGGGCTCGATTACTGGCGCGATGTCGGAACCATCGATGCCTATTATCAGGCGCATATGGAGATGATTTCGCCCAAGCCTCCGCTTGATCTTTATGATCGAAGCTGGCCGGTGCGGTCCTATCTGCCTCAGTTGCCGCCCTGCCACTTCATCGGCGATGGCCATGGCAACGATCTGAACACCGTGCTGGCCGGCGCCGGCTGTGTCGTCGAGGAGGCCCGGATTCGGCGCAGCATTCTCTTCACCGATGTTCGGGTCGGGCGCGGTTCCGAACTCGATGGCGTCGTGGTTCTGCCGGGAAGCCAGATCGGCGCCGGATGCCGTTTGCGCAACGTGATCGTCGACAATCAGTGCCGGGTGCCCGACGGCACGGTGATCGGCCATGATTCCCAGGCGGATCAGGCCCGTTTCCTCATCACCGAAGGCGGGATCACCGTGGTCAATCGACGCATGCTGGGCCAGGGCGAGATGTATATTCCCGGCATGTCCTCGCGCCGCCGCTCTCCCTGCGGCCCGGAATCCCTTCCCTGATATTCTGTATTTTATATTTTTTATCAATATCCTGGGAAAGATTATTCATACATCAGTCAAATCTTGCGGCCAGCATGCCCAGCGCCCGCTCGATGAACGCGTAATCGACCGCCCTGGCCCGGAGCAGGCTCTGTTCCTCGTCACTGCTGAAGACCAGTTCGCCGAGAACCTCAAGGCCGCCCGCCGGGCCGGAATCTTCGGCCCAGCGCGGGTGGGCACGATCCCGGGGCACGAAATACAGAAGGATGTGGCCATCCCTCGTCCCTGCCCCGCTGACGATCAGATTGCCGCTCAATCTCGGGATCTGCCGACGATGGCGTTGCGCCCATTCCGTGATCCAGCCGCAGGCTTCCTCGGCCACGGAATCGGGCGCGCCGCGCCAGACCATCACCGGCAGCGGATAGGTTTCGATCCTGAACTGCCCTTCGTGCGAGGCGATGGGGTGTGCCCGGGCTTCCAGCGGAAGCAGGGGAAGGTCGGCCGGTCTGCGGCTGAACTGGAAATGCAGATGATGGGGGATCGAGGCGCCGGCATCGACCCCGTTGTAGAATCCGATGTGATCGGGAAGCGCGGCCCCGAAACGCGTCAGATCGAAGATCAGCTGGCGGATGGGGATGCTGCCATCGTTTTCTTCCGGCAGGTTCAGCAACGACCAGTTCTGCGGTCGGTGGACCGATGCCGCAAGAACGAGATGCGAAGGAAGCAGGGGAAACGGATTCATCCAGGCGATGTAGTCTTGGACGTTTCGGAGGTCGCCATCGCGGCCAAGCGTGAAACCAAGCTCTCGCCCTTCCTGAAGCCAGCGGATGTTGTCGCGACACAGGAAGCAGCCGCCGTGGACCAGGGGCGCTTCCGGGGATGGCGCGCGCCCTGCCCCGCCAAATCGCTTGCGCCGTCGGGGGTTGAACTGCACGCTGAAGAAGGTGCCCGGCTCGCCCGGCTTTTCAAAGCGATGGCGGCTGACCGCCGAGAGATCGTCCTGAATGAAGCCGCTGCGCCGTTGATGAACCTCCAGGGCATCAAGGGCCGAGGCAAGACCACCCGGCCCCTCCTCGAGTCTGGTCAACTCGCGATTCAGGGCAAGCCATGCGTCGTCATAGGCGTCGTCTGTCGGTATGCTCAAGATCCGGACGGGTGGGCATCGGAAGGAAGGAACAGAGGATCGGGTCGCCATGGACTTCGGCATCCCGATCCCCGGGCGGTCACGATCTTCGCCCCGGATACTCCGGGGCCTTGATACGCTTTGGTCTTGATACATGGCCACAGGCGGTGAGTTCAACGGGCAAGTATGAGAAAATGCCGCGACCCCCAAAAAATGTCGCGGAGCAAGATAGGCAGGATGGAGAGAGCCTTGTCAGGCTTGCCGTGCAACGAGAGGAGAGTGCGATGAAAGGCGATACCATTGTCATCGAATCCCACCATCGTGCGGCGGGGAAAGCCATCGCCGCGCTGCTGGCCCCCCGGATTCGGGACAAGGGGGGGCGCCGTGCGATCACCGTTGCCGGGGAATCCGGCAGCGGGAAATCGGAAACCGCCAAGGCCATTGCCGAATCTCTCGAGGCTCTGGGTATCGGATCGCTGATCCTTCAGCAGGATGACTATTTCGTCTATCCCCCGAAGACGAACGACAAGACGCGCCGTGCCGATATCGGCTGGGTGGGCCCCAGGGAAGTCCGGCTCGATCTGATGCAGGCGCATGTCGCCGCCTTCAAGCAGGATGCCCCTGTCCTCGAAAAGCCGCTGGTCGATTACGCTGCGGATCGAATCGAGGAAGAATCCCTCGCGACGGGAGAAGCCCGTGTGCTGATCGCCGAGGGCACCTATACAACCCTGATCGAGAACGCCGACTGGCATGTGTTCATCGACCGGGATTACGCCCGAACCCGGGCACATCGCGAAAAGCGCCGTCGCGACGCGTCCGAGCTTGATCCCTTCATCGATCGGGTACTCGAGATCGAGCATGAGATCATCTCGACCCACAAGGCCAGAGCCCATATTGTCATCGATGACGACTACAGCGTACGGGAGGTCTGAATCCCCGCCATGCATATCGCCTTTCTCAACCCCCAGGGAAATTTCGATCCAGCCGATTCCCATCTGACGGAGCATCCCGATTTCGGCGGCCAGCTGGTCTATGTGAAGGAGGTGGCGCTGGCCATGGCCGGGCTTGGCCATCGCGTCGACATTCTCACCCGCAGGATCCGCGATCCGGAATGGCCGGAGTTCTCCGGTGATGCCGATTTCTATCCCGAATCCCCCGAAAATCCGCGCATCCTGCGCCTTCCCTGCGGGGGCGATGCTTTCCTTCCCAAGGAGGAACTCTGGCCGCATCTGGAATCCTGGGTGGATGGCATCCTCGCCGCCTATGGCAGCGCCCTTCCTGATGTGACCACCGCCCATTATGCCGATGGCGGCTATGCAGGGGCCCTGATCGCAACCCGGGCCGGACTTCCCTTCACCTTTACCGGCCATTCCCTCGGGGCCCAGAAAATGGACAAGCTCGGGATCGATCCCGCCAAGGCTGCGGAGATCGAAGCCCGGTTCCACTTCTCGAAACGGATCGCCGCCGAACGACTGAGCATGACACGGGCTTCCAGGATCGTCGTCTCCACCGACCAGGAACGTCGCGAGCAATATGCGCATCCGCTCTATCTCGGGGCGATCGATGCCGATCACGAGGATCGTTTCCAGGTGATTCCTCCCGGCGTCAACGAACGGATCTTCACCATCGAACCCCAACCCCACGATGCCTCCCTGCATCGCCGTCTTGAACACGCCCTTGGCAAGGCGGCGGAAGACCCCTTTGTCGTGGTATCGAGCCGCCTTGATGAGAAGAAGAACATCCTTGGCGTCGTGCGCGCCTTCGCGGCCTCGGCACCGTTGCGCCAGCGGGCAAGGCTTGCCCTGTTTCTTCGCGGGATCACCGACCCCGCAAAGGAGATCGGCAGGCTGAGAGAGGGTGAACAGGCGGTGCTCGCGCCAATTCTGGACACCATCGACAAGGCCGGACTTGGTGCGCGTGTTTCCTATGTCGATGTTCGTTCCCAGGCCGATCTGGCCGCGGCTTACCGCTTCTTTGCCGCCCGGAAATCGGTGTTTGCCCTCCCCTCGCTCTATGAACCCTTCGGTCTTGCGCCCATCGAGGCGGCCGCCTGTGGCCTTGCCTGTGTCGCCACCGCCCATGGAGGCCCGAGCGAGATCTTCGCCGATGGTTCTGGTCTTCTCGTCGATCCCGGGGACGAGGAGTCCATTGCCCGTGGTCTGATCGGCGGTCTCGACCGTTTCGAAACGCTTTCCCGGGCCGGGCGTGAACGGGTTCGTGCCCGCTATACATGGACCCGCACGGCGGAAGCCTATCTCGAACTGCTCAAGACGGTGCTTCGGGAAGGGCCCGTCCCGCGCGAGCCGGTACCGGCGCTGGATGCAAGCGGCCTGATCGCCCGCCATCTTGCCGGGCATGAGCCGGTTGAGGCGACGGATCATGAACGGGCAGGATCGCCCCTCCGGGGGCAGGGGCAGCCATGACCCTGATTGTCGAGGCTCGCGATCTTGTCGGTCGCCTTGCCCCTGGCGAGGCGATCGAGGCCGTTTCCATGGCCTATCGATCGCTTCCGGATTCGCCCCGGCTCGGGGCTCCGCATACCCGCCTGTTCCACGAGGGTCGCCGGGCCACGATCCATCCCGGCGGCTCCGCCCGCGACCGCGCCATCGGGCTGTTCGCCCATTTCGAAAGGGTGCACACGGGCAAGGAGGCCCAGAGCTATCCGGCGGTCGGGCGCAGGGTCTATGTGGTGTACGATTCCGAGACCGCCGAGCTTGACGGGATCATTCTCGGCTCCCTGCCCCTGTTTCCCTTCGATCCTCCCGATGCCTTCGGCACGGAGACGGCGATCACCAGCGCCGTGGGCACCCGGCTGCTCGCCCGTCCCGACAGCGGCATTCTGGCGCTTCTGGGAAGCGGCCGTCAGGCACGGCGCCACCTGCATGCCCTTGCCGGTCTTTTCCCCTTGCGCGAGGTGCGGGTGTACAGCCGGTCGAAGGCGCATGTCGCCGACTTCCTGCGGGAGATGGCCCCCCATGTGGCGTGCAGGTTGATCGGCGCGGAGAGCGCGGAACAGGCTGTCGCCAGCGCCGATATCGTGATC
>JBJHAU010000136.1:0-6339 GCA_050480665.1 Alphaproteobacteria bacterium
GCACAAGAGCGACGTACAGAAGTGGCTGGATATCATCCGGGGTCAGTACGCGCCGAGGGCCGTGGAAAATCTCAAGACAGGAACGCGTCCGCCATTTCCGTATTCGGACGTGCGATTGCTGCCATACTTACAGCACTCTTTCTGGTTTTTGCCCAACGTCGCGGCTTGCCATGCGATGGCAAATTTGCTGGCAGAGAAACACAACACCTTCTGGCACGACTACGGAGTCATCGTCGCGGCCGGTGCGTCGGCGGGGATCGGTCTGGAGGCGCTGCCGCCGGTGCGGAAGGCTATCGGGAGCGGATTCGACAGCAAGACCATCACGCTGTCCTGCGGCAAGCTCACCACCGGCGTCACCGTGCCTCAGTGGTCATCCATCCTGATGCTGCGCAATTTGAAGAGTTCCGAAACCTATTTTCAGGCCGCGTTCCGTGTGCAGTCGCCTTGGTCGATCAAGAACCCGAATGGCGACAATCCGCACGAAGAGCAAATCCTTAAACCCGTTTGCTTTGTGTTCGACTTCGCACCTACACGCGCGCTAAGGCAACTCTCCGAGTACGGGATCGGGCTTTCGCCCAACGAACAGAACCCGGAAAATGCCGTCAGAGAACTCGTGTCGTTCTTGCCCGTGCTGGCCTATGACGGCGCGAACATGACTCAGATCGACGCGGGCGGCATCCTCGACATCGCCATGGCGGGCACTTCGGCCACGCTCCTGGCGCGCAAGTGGGAGAGCGCGCTTCTGGTGAATGTGGACAACGATACGCTGCGCCGGATCATGGACAACCCTGATGCAATGGCCGCCGTCGAACGGATTGAGGGGTGGCGCGCACTGGGCGACAACATCATCCAGACCATCATCAACAAGAGCGAGAAGGTCAAAGACCTCAAGAACAAGGCGAAGGAGCGGGAACTCACCGGGGCAGAGAAGAAGCAGCTTTCTGACGAAGAGAGGGAGTTCAAATCCAGGCGCAAGCTGGTGCAGGAGAAGCTGATCAAATTTGCCACGCGTATTCCTGCCTTCATGTATCTGACTGATTTCCGGGAGAATACACTCCGGGATGTAATCACCAAACTGGAACCGGACTTATTTTTGGCGGTGACGGGCCTGACGGTGAAGGACTTCCACCTGCTGGTGAGCCTCAAGGTGTTCAACACCGAGCAGATGAATCAGGCGGTGTTCGCCTTCCGCCGGTATGAGGATGCGTCGCTTCGTTACACGGGCATCGAGAGCCACGAGGGCCTCGCCCATTACGGACTCTATGACACGGTCGTTGCCAGGGAATGATAACGGTCTCTGTCACGGTCCGTGCCGCGGCAGGGGCGGCCTGGTCACGTGGAAGGCCCCCGTGGGACACAACATCGCAGGGAGGAGACAGGACAAGCCATGCCGTTCAGCACCAGCAACGGGATCAGGATCCACTATCAGGTGCAGGGCGAAGGGCCCTGGATGGTGCTGATCCACGCCAATCCCTTCGATCATCGGCTATGGATGGCCCAGGCCGCCAGGCTTTCCGCCTTCTATCGGGTCGTCTCCCTCGATCTGCGCGGCTATGGCCGTTCCGACAAGCCGGAAACGCCGTTTTCGCTGGCCGACATGGCGGGCGATGTGCTGGGGGTCTGCGACGATCTGGGGATCGATCACGCGGTGGTGGCGGGGGTCAGCGTCGGGTCCGGCATCGCGCTCTGGCTTGGCCAGAACCATCCGGAACGGGTGCGGGCCCTGGTGCTGGTCGGCGGCTCCTCGGCCGGGGGCGGCAACATCGGCAAGCGGATCGCCGGCTATACCGGCGCCGATCCGGCCGCCTATCGCCGGGCCCACATGGCCGAGCTGTTCGCGCCGGGCTTCGCCGAAACCCCGGAAGGCCAGTGGGTGATCGCCATGTTCGCCGAAACCTCGCCGGCGCTGTCCGGGGCCTGCATCGGGCGTATCTTCGAAGCCCGCCGCGACTGCGACATGACAGGCGGGCTTGAAGCCATGACCATGCCGGTTCTGGTGATGAACGGGGCGCATGATGTTTCGCTCGCCGCGGGCAGGGCGACCGCAGCGGGGATTCCGGGCGCCCGCCATGTGGTGATCCCGGATGCGGGCCATGCCTGCTGCATCGAAACCCCCGCCCGCTTCGATCCGCCCTTTTTCGGCTTTCTGGCCGATCACGGGCTATGGCCCGGGCTTTCGATCCCCGCCGCGCCCGCTGCTGCCGTTCAGGGGGCGGGTTCCAGCCGGTAGAGCGCGCCTTCCGCCTCGTCGGTCAGCAGATAGAGTGTTCCGTCCGGGGCTTCGCGAACATCGCGGATCCGCCCGATGTGATCGGCCAGCAGGCGTTCTTCCGCTGTCACCCGGCCATCCTCGATCACGATCCTCCTGAGGTGGCGTCCGACAAGGGCGCCGGAAAACAACTGGCCCCGCCATTCGGGAAAGGCCTCGCCCCGGTACAGGACCAGCCCCGAGGGCGCCTTGGCCGGAGTCCAGTGATGCAGGGGCGATTCCATGCCCTCTGCCTCGCGGCCACGGCCGATCTGGCGACGGGTCATGTAATCCACCCCGTGAGAGATTTCCGGCCAGCCGTAATTCAGGCCCGGTTCGATCCGGTTCAGCTCGTCGCCCCCGCGCGGGCCGTGTTCGGTGGACCAGACGATCCCGGTCTCGCCATCGACGATCAACCCTTGAGGATTGCGATGCCCCCAGGACCAGATTTCCGCCAGGGCGCCTTCCTGCCCGGCGAAGGGATTGCCCGGCGCCGGGGCGCCATCGGCGGTAAGCCGAAGGATACTGCCCGCGTGATCGCCCAGATCCTGCGCGCGGGCGGGCTCGCCCCTGTCGCCGATGCTGAGAAACAGGGTCTCGGAATCGGCAAAGGCGATGCGCGATCCGTAATGGCGTCCCGGCCGGGCAGGGCGGTTGGCACGGAAGAGACGCTCGACATCGTCCAGCCTGTCCTCGCCCAGCCGGGCCCGGAACAGGGCGGTGACGGTGCCGCCTTCGACGGATTCAGAGGCGCTCAGATACACCAGCCGGTTGGTGACGAAATCCGGGTGCAGGGCCAGGTCGAGAAGCCCGCCCTGATTGCGTGAGGCGATCTCCGGCAGGCCGGCCACGGGGCGCGCATCCCCGGACGGGGTGATCCGGATGAGGGCGCCATGCCGCTCTGTCACCAGAATGCTTCCATCGGGCAGGAAGGCCAGGGCCCAGGGATGACGCAACCCTTGCGCCACCGTGACAAGGCGGAATGACGCGGCCTCGCTGGCGATGGTTGTCGCCGATGTCTGGGCCTGCGATGCGCTGGCCGTCATGCCGGCCATGCCCGCAACACCCGCCATGCTCACCATGCCCGCCCCAAGCCCCAGGAAAGCGATTCTCCGGAAAAGGCGTGTTCCTCCGAAAAGCCGGGCGCCAGACTGTTGCGGCGAGGCGCGGCGTTCGGAATCGGGCAGGGGATTCGGCAAGGGCGGGGGGGTGTGCATGGGAAGGCTCCTCTGTTCCGGTTCGGTCTTTCGGATCGGTATTCCGGGCTACGGATCGGGGCCACGGACCGGGGTCACGGATCGGGTCGAATGATCCGGGCCCGTGGTCACGAAAGGGGCGGCGCGTGGGCCGGATCGATGGATGATGCCGTGCATCCTGCCTGCGCAGTATGGCAAAACCATGTTGCCACAGGCTGGGAATCCGAACCCTTCCGGGATCAGGACGCGCGGATCTGCTGAAGGATCAGGCGGCAACGGCGCTCAAGGTCAAGCAATACAAGCAGCATCCCGCCGACGGCCAGCAGCAGCAGGCCGTCGCTCCACGAAAGGGCTTCGGTGGCGAAAACGCCCTGCATCGGCGGCCAGAAGGTGAACGCCGCCTGGGCCAAAAGGGTGACGCCAAGGCCGATCAGCACCGCGCGCGATCCCCGGAGATCGCGCCACAGCCCGGAAATGCCGCCTCCCCGGACATCGAACAGATAGGCGATCTGCATGATGACGATGGTGTTGACCACAAGGGTGCGCGCCGCTTCCAGCGAAAGCCCGCGCAGCAACGCGCCGTGGAACATGGCGAAGGCGCCGGCCACGAACAGGGCCGAGACCAGGGTGATGCGCCAGATCAGGAAGCCTGAGAACAGCGGCGCTTCCGGCGGGCGTGGCGGGCGCCGCATCAGATCGGGGGCAGGCGGTTCGAAGGCGAGTGTCAGGCCCAGCGCCACCGCCGTGATCATGTTGACCCAGAGAATCTGAACCGGCGAGACCGGCAGGGTCAGCCCCAGCAGGATCGCGCCGATCACCGCGAAGGCCTGCCCGCCATTGGTCGGCAGGGTCCAGCCGATCACCTTGGTCAGATTGTCGTAGACCGTGCGACCTTCCCGCACCGCGGCCACGATCGAGGCGAAATTGTCATCGGCCAGCACCATATCGGATGCTTCCTTGGCGACTTCCGTCCCCTTCTGTCCCATGCTGATGCCGATATCCGCCCGTTTCAGGGACGGGGCATCATTCACGCCGTCGCCGGTCATGGCCACCACATGGCCCTTGCCCTGAAGCGCCTTCACGATCCGAAGCTTGTGCTCCGGGCTGGTCCGGGCAAAGACGCCAAGGGGCAGCGCGACCCGGGCCAGCGCATCCTCATCCAGCCCCTCCAGCCCGGCGCCCGTGATCACGTCGGTTTCCGGCGCAGGCTTCGGATCACCGGGAACCGGTTCGAGCGATGCCTTGCGCAGATCAAGGCCAAGCGACAGGGCAATCGCCCGCGCCGTGATGGCATGGTCGCCGGTGATCATCTTCACGCCGATTCCGGCCTCGCGGCAGGCCCGTACCGCCTCGATGGCTTCTGCCCGGGGGGGATCGATCAGCCCCACCAGCCCGAACAGGATCAGATCGGTATTGACGGAATCGAAGGTCAGCCCGGTCGTTCCCGCAGGCATCGGCTTGCCGGCGATGGCCAGAACGCGCTGGCCCTCTGCCGCCAGCGCGTCCACCTCACGGGACAGGGCCTCGCGATCCAGGGGACGAAGGGTACCGTCGGCCATCTTTTCGCGTGTTGCCAGCGCGGCCACGGTTTCCGGAGCACCCTTGAGGCAAAGAAAGGATTCACCCTCATGATCGTGGTGCAGGGTCGCCATGAAGCGATGCTCCGCATCGAAGGGAATCTCGTCGTCACGCGGGTTCTGCCTGCGGGCCATGGTCGCATCGAAACCGGCCTTCGTGGCGAGGGCGACCATGGCGCCTTCCATGGGATCTCCCATGACCGCCCAGCCGCCCTCGCGTTGCGTGAGTTCGGCATCGTTGCAGAGCAGGGCGGCTCTCGACAGTTCCAGGAGCAGCGGATGGTCTCCGGGCTCGATGGCGTGTCCATCGAGGGAAATGGTGCCGCGCGGTTCGTAGCCCTCGCCGTCGACGCTGTAGCGGAGCCCCCCGGCCGAGATGGCCGCGACGATCATCTCGTTGCGGGTGAAGGTGCCGGTCTTGTCGGAACAGATGATGGTCACCGAGCCCAGCGTTTCCACCGCCGGCAGCTTGCGGATGATGGCATTGCGCCCGGCCATGCGCTGGACGCCGATGGCAAGGGTGATGGTCATTACCGCCGGCAGCCCTTCCGGAATCGCCGCCACCGCAAGGGCGACCACGGCAAGGAACACCTCCTCGGCCGGGGTTTCGTGCCACAGGATTGCCAGCGCGAAGACCAGGGCGGACAGGGACAAGATCGCCACGGTCAACTGGCGGGCGAAGCGGTTCATGGCGCGGATCAGCGGCGTTTCCAGCCGTCTGACATCGCCCAGCATCTGGCTGATCCGGCCAAGCTCGGTGCGTATGCCTGTTTCCACCACCAGTCCGGTTCCCTGACCGGCGGTCACGAAGGCCCCGGAAAAGGCCATGCCGCGGCGGTCGCCAATGGCCGTTTCCGGCGCCACAGGGTCGGTGGTCTTGTCCACCGGCATGGATTCTCCGGTCAGCAGGGCCTCGTCGATGGCAAGGTTCCGGGCCCGGATCAGCCGAAGATCGGCGGGAACCCTGTCCCCGGCTTCCAGCAGCACCAGATCCCCGGGCACCAGTTCCTCGGCCGGAAGGCTTGTGCGGTGGCCTTCGCGCAGAACCGTGCATTGCGGGCTGATCATCTGGCGAATGGCATCCAGCGCCTTCTCGGCCCGGCCTTCCTGAAGGAATCCGATCACCGCATTCAGCACCACCACCATAAGGATGACAGCCGTGTCGATGGCATGACCGAGCAGCGCCGTGATTGCCGCTGCGGCGATCAGGACATAGATCAGAAGATTATGAAATTGCGCCAGGAAACGCCTGACGGGCCCCCGCGACACGCCTTCCGGCAGGCTGTTGGGTCCGTGAAGGTGCCGCCGTCTCTCCACC
>JBJHAU010000137.1:0-6334 GCA_050480665.1 Alphaproteobacteria bacterium
AGACAGGTGACAGGGCATGTCGACCGGGCGGCAGACGGGTTTCCGGCAGAAGCACCCATTCGCCACGATCATCGGCCGTGACCGTGCCGATCACCGTCTCGCGATCCCTGACCGTGACCTCGGCGCCAGGCGCGGCGCGACCGGCGATCACCGCCGAACCGTTGGGCGAAACGCGCAGAATATCGAAGGATGGTGACAGTTCGGACGGCGCCAGATCGGGCGCACGAAGCCTGGGGGCGCCGGGGCGTTCCTCATCAGGCAGGAGCGCCGCTTCCCCGTTCCCGGAGGCAGGAGCCTCTGCCAGCGGGGCCAGAGGCTCTTCCCGCTCCCCGGGAAGAAGAAAGAGGGTAAGGCCAAGGGCGGCCACCACCAGAACGGCTCCAATGGCCCCGATCCACAATGCCCTGTTCATGCCGACCATGCCCCTGTCGCTGTCTCGTCCAGAGAGTATCGTCTGCGGCCCCGTTGGGCAATGCCGGCTTCAGCGGCTCCGGGCGGCCGGGTGATGAATTGGCGTCAGGGAACGAAGGTAGGTCAGAATGGCCTGGCGATCCTCATCGGTAAGCTGCGAGGTGCCGAAGCGCACCACATCGGCCATGGAACCGCCGACGAAATCGCCATCGGGCAAAGCCCCGGTTTGCAGACTGTCGAGAATGTCGAAATCGCTCCAGTCGCCGATTCCGGTCGCCTGGTCCGGGGTGATGTTGGGAACCCTGCCGCCATCGGGGCCGCTGGCCGTGCCTGCCATCCAGAAGGCACGGTCGAGGCCTCCCAGCCGGGTTCTGGGGGTGTGGCATTCCGCACAATGGGCAAGCGCTTCCACCAGATAGGCGCCACGGTTCCATGATTCCGACCGGGTGAGGTCCGGCTCCATCGCCCCGGGTTCGAAATACAGCCATTTCCAGACCACGAGACCGGCACGGATGTTGAAAGGGAAACCCAATTCGTGGGCACGGTTCGGATGATCGGACGGCGGAAGGGTGTCGATATAGGCCTTGATCGCCAGAATGTCCTCGTCACGCATCCTGCTATAGGCCGCATAGGGGAAGGACGGGTAGTAATGCCGTCCTTCCGGCGAGACGCCATCGCGCATGGCGCGCAGGAAGTCGCGATCCGACCAGCTTCCGATCCCCTGCACGGGATGCGGGGTGATGTTCGGGCCGTAGAAGGTGCCGAAGGGGCTCTTGAGGGCAACCCCGCCGCCGAGCGGCGGGCCATCGTTCCTGCGATCCGTATGACAGTTGGCGCATCCGGCGGCCGAGAACAGATAGGCCCCTCGCGCCGCCTTCTCGCCAGGCGAAGAGTCCTGCGAGGCCATCGACACCGGCATGACGTCGGCCCGGGACGTATCCTCTGCAGGGGCCTGATCAAGGGCAAGAGCCTGATCAGTCCCGATGGACACCCCCCCCGCAATCAGGGCCGCAATCAGGAAGGTGGAAAGGGCGACGGCGCGCAGCAGTGGCATGGGATCTCCCGCGTTCACGATCCTTGAATCACCACCCTTGAGTCGCCCCCCCTGAATCACCAGGAGGACGACGGACCCGGAACGGAAGGCCGGCCCCTGTATGGGACCAGCCCATCCCCCGGCAGATGACCATGGCCTGAGGCCATGCCGATCCTAGAGGGCCGGTCCCCGGAACCGGGTATGGCAGGCGGAACAGGTTTCACCCAGGGTTTCCGCAGCGGTGCGCGCGGCGGCCACATCATTGGCCGACACGGCCCCCTGAAGCGTTCCGGTGGCGGCGGTAAAGCGCGCGACGATCGCATCGAAGGCCTCGCGTTCGGCCCAGATTTCCGGCTTGGCCCGGGTTCGCACGGCATCGGAACCGGTGCCTGCGGGAAACAGATCAGGCACCGTGCCAAGATGCGCGATCAGGGCCTCGACATCGGCCGGATTGCCGAAGCTGCCACCGGCCAGGGCCTGGCGCAGCGAACGGAATCCGCCGCCGATGGCCTTCATGGTATCGACCCGCGCCGCAACCTGCGCTTCCGGCCCCGCCTGAGCGGTCTGAACGGGCTTTTCGGCATGGGCCGCCTGCCCCTGAAACAGGGCAACGCCGCCCATGGCCATTGCTGCGGCAAGGATTGGAAGCACGGATCTACGGATCAGCATGATGCGATTCCCCCTCAGGATATGTGTCTCGACAGGAAAGGCCGTGTGGCAGCTTCCAGAATATCAACACTCACAGAGGATCGCCACACACGCCACCCCGATCCTGGCCGGAGCGCAGGATACCCACAAGGATGGACAGCAAATTATGGCGCAAGCATGGCGGCCTTCTGAAGCCATCGCCCACGCTTGCGCAAAGCCCGCTTTCAAGGCGGAAGACCAGAAGCTATAACCCCCGGAACCGCCCGCGTGTGGGCCCGCACCTTGGCCAGCGTATGGGCCTGCGTATGGGCCTGCGTATGGGCCCGCCTATGGGGAAGGGAAGACCGAAGGGACGGGAATCATGGCTGTCATCAATGCTGTCTGTGTCTATTGCGGCTCCTCCCCGGGCAGGGACAGCCATCATGGCGACGCCGCACGGCTGTTCGGCCGGGCCCTGGCCGAAGCCGGAATCGATCTGATCTATGGCGGTGGCAGGATCGGCCTGATGGGAGAGCTGGCGAGCGCGGCCCTCGAGGCGGGCGGGCGCGTCGTCGGCATCATCCCGGAAAGCCTGAAGCGCAGCGAGGTGGCCCATGACCGGCTGGACAGGCTGGATGTCGTCGATTCCATGCATGAACGCAAACGCCGCATGTTTGAATGCGCCGATGCCTTCGTCGTTCTTCCCGGCGGACCGGGCACCCTTGATGAAACCCTCGAAATCCTGACATGGCGCCAGCTGCGCCTTCACGACAAGCCGATCCTTCTGGTCAACCATCGTGGCTACTGGCAACCGCTGCTCGACCTGATCGCCCACACCATCGACCAGGGATTTGCCCGCCCTTCCCTGCTTGATCTGTTCATCGTCGTTCCCGAGATCGACGATGTGCTGGAAACGCTTCAGAGGCTCCCCGAACCCAGGCCGATCGATCACAGCGACCGCTTTTGATCCCTGCGGCTTGCGCTGCCTTCGGCGGGCCGATATTGTGCGCGCCGAACAGTCGGCTTCGCGCGACGGCAATCACGCGCGCAATCGGCATCGTGAAGGGATTTCCGCTTTCGGAGCATCCGAACGCGCAGCGCCTGTCATTCGTTTCTGTCTGTCCATCTCACTAAATCCATACTGAATTCAAACCGAATCCACACCGAATCCTGGGGGAGAAGCCACATGGCCAAGATCACGGTCAAGACTCCTGTCGTCGAGCTCGATGGCGACGAGATGACCCGGATCATCTGGAAGTTCATCAAGGACAAGTTGATCCTGCCCTATCTCGATATCGACCTGAAATACTACGACCTCGGAATCGAGAACCGCGATGCCACCGAGGATCAGGTGACGGTCGATGCCGCCAATGCCATCAAGGACTATGGCGTGGGCGTGAAATGCGCCACCATCACCCCCGATGAAGACAGGGTGAAGGAATTTTCCCTCAAGGCGATGTGGAAATCTCCCAACGGAACGATCCGCAACATCATTGGCGGCACGGTGTTTCGCGAACCCATCATCTGCAGCAATGTGCCTAGGCTTGTTCCCGGCTGGACCCAGCCCATCGTGATCGGCCGTCATGCCTTCGGCGACCAGTATCGCGCCACCGACATGCTGATCCCCGGCAAGGGCCGGCTTGTCCTGCGTTTCGAACCGGCCGATGGCGGCGCCCCTGTCGAGCACACCGTGTTCGATTTCCCCGAAAGCGGGGTCGCCATGGGCATGTACAATCTGGACGAATCCATTCGTGGCTTTGCCCGCAGCTGCTTCAACTACGGGTTGCAGCGGGGCTGGCCGGTTTACATGTCGACCAAGAACACGATCCTGAAGGTCTATGACGGCCGCTTCAAGGATCTGTTCCAGCAGGTCTTCGATGCCGAGTTCAAGGAGCGCTTCCAGAGCAAGGGCATCACCTACGAGCATCGGCTGATCGATGACATGGTGGCCTGCGCCATGAAGTGGAACGGCGGCTTCGTATGGGCCTGCAAGAATTACGACGGCGATGTGCAATCCGACACCGTGGCCCAGGGGTTCGGCTCGCTCGGGCTGATGACCAGCGTTCTGATGACCCCGGACGGACAGACCATCGAGGCGGAAGCCGCCCATGGCACCGTGACCCGCCACTACCGCGAACATCAGAAGGGCAACCCCACTTCCACCAACCCGATCGCCTCGATCTTTGCCTGGACGCAGGGGCTGAAATACCGGGGCGGTTTCGACAACACCCCCGACGTGGTGGATTTTGCCGCCGCGCTCGAAGCGGTCTGTGTCGAGACCGTCGAATCCGGCCACATGACCAAGGATCTTGCCCTGCTGATCGGCCCGGATCAGGCCTGGCTCAACACGTCGGAGTTTCTCGACAAGCTCGACCAGAACCTTTCAGCGCGGCTTGGCTGAAGCCCCCCGAACGCGAGACCGGGCTCAGGATCGTGCCCAGGACCGGACCCAGGAACAAGCCCGGGACCGGGCCTGAGTCCGAGCCCTGAACCGGGCCCAAGAACGGGGCTTGTCCCACGAGGCTTGACTTGGTGATGGCGCGCCCGGTCCGGGTCTGTTCGATGATGGGGGCAGGGCATAGGCTTTTGGCACGCCGCCGCGATCCGGAACAGGCCTCGGCCCCCCTCCTCCCGTCACCGTGGCGGCTGGGTTTGCGCGCGACTACGGCCTCAGCTCCAGACCTGAAGATAGCCCTGGCCAGACTTGAAGTCAGTCTCAGCGACTGACTTAGAGTCAGACCTTGACTCAACCTCAGGCCTGAGCGGCGATGGCTTCGGCGATGGCGGCAAAGGCCTGATCGGCGGCCGTGGCGTCGGGCCCTCCGGCCTGGGCCAGATCGGGGCGGCCGCCACCCCCCTTCCCGCCAAGCGCCGCCGCCGCCTGGCGCACAAGGGCCACGGCATCAAGGCGATCGGTCAGATCGTCGGTCACCCCGACCACGGCGGAAGCCTTGCCATTCTCGATCGAGATGACCGCATAAACGCCGGAACCCTGCTGCTTCAGCGCATCGACCGTGGCCTTGAGTTCGCGGGCGGGCACCCCTTCAAGCTTGCGGGTGACAAGGCGGATTCCGGACACCTCCTGCCCTGCTTCCTGCGCCGAATCCACGGCAGGGCCTGCCAGCGCAAGCTGGCGGCGAAGCTCTGAAAGCTCGCGTTCCAGCTTTCGCCGTTCATCAAGCAACTGGGTGATCCGCTCCGGCAGTTCCCGGGGGGCAAGGCGCAACTGCTCCGAAAGCCGGGCGACAAGCGCCGACGATTCGGCCGCATGAGCATCGGCGGCAGGCCCGGTGACCGCCTCGATGCGACGGACTCCCGCAGCCAGCCCCTGTTCCGACAGAATCCGGAAACTGCCGATATCACCCGTGCGCCGCACATGGGTGCCGCCGCAAAGCTCGGTGGAGGCCTGATCCGCCCCCTCCCCCATGGAGACGACACGCACTTCATCGCCGTATTTTTCACCAAACAGAGCCAGGGCGCCGGCGGCGACGGCCTCATCCGGGGTCATCAACCGTGTCTCGACAGGAAGGTTGCTCCTGATCCGGGCGTTGACCTCGCCTTCGACGGATCGCAACACCTCGCCGGGGATCGGGGTCGGGTGGCTGATATCGAACCGCAGCCGATCCGGGGCGACCAGCGATCCCTTCTGGGTCACATGCGCGCCGAGCTGGCGACGCAGGACCGCATGCAGAAGATGGGTGGCGGAATGGTGGGCGCGCAGGCCGTTGCGGCGCTCTGAATCGACGCGCAGTTCCACCACATCGCCCACCGCGAAGCGTCCCGAGGCGAGGCGGCCAAGATGCACATGCAACCCGGCCAGAGGTTTCTGCGTATCCTGCACGGCGAATTCCGCGCCATCGGCGGAAAACATCACCCCGCTATCCCCCTGCTGGCCGCCGGATTCGCCGTAGAAGGGCGTCTGGTTCACGATCACCGAGGCCTCCGTGCCGGCCTCGATGGCATCCACCTCCCGGCCATCGACGAGAATCGCCTGGATCCGGCCTTCGGCCATCTCTGCCTGATAGCCCAGGAATTCGCTGGGACCGACACGATCCATGACGGCAAACCAGCCCTCTCCCGTCGCCTCGGAACCGGATCCCGACCAGGCGGCACGAGCCTCGGCCTTCTGCCGCGCCATGGCCGCATCGAACCCCGCCCTGTCGACCCCGCGCCCTTCGCCCCGCAGGGCATCCTCGGTCAGATCGAGTGGGAATCCATAGGTGTCGTAGAGGCGGAAGGCGACATCGCCGGGAAGCGCTGTTC
>JBJHAU010000138.1:0-6287 GCA_050480665.1 Alphaproteobacteria bacterium
GGCCTGTAGAGGGCGACAAGAGCGATGATGTCCTCGAAGACGTCGGGCTTCAGATTGCGAAGCACATCGCGCATCCCGCTGCTTTCCAGCTGGAACACCCCGGTTGTCTCGCCCCTGGCCAGCATGGCGTAGGTGGGCGCATCGTCGAGGGGCAGGGCTTCCAGCCTCAGCGAAGGCTCTCCTGCCGCGAGACGGGCCCGGTTCACGAGGTCGCAGGCCCGCGACAGAACCGTCAGGGTCTTCAGCCCGAGGAAGTCGAACTTCACAAGCCCGGCCGCTTCGGCATATTTCATGTTGAACTGGGTGACCGGCATCGTCGAACGCGGATCGCGGTAGAGCGGAACCAGCTCGGCAAGGGGGCGGTCGCCGATCACCACCCCCGCCGCATGGGTCGAGGCATGGCGATACAGCCCTTCCAGCCGCAAGGCGATATCCATAAGCCGGGAGACGGATTCATCCTGATCGCGCATCGCCTGAAGCGCCGGTTCACCGGCAATGGCTTCGCCAAGGGTCACGGGCCGCGCCGGGTTGTTGGGCACCAGCTTGCAGATCTTGTCGACCTGCCCGTAGGGCATCCCGAGGACACGACCCACATCGCGCAGCACGGCACGGGCCTGCAACTTGCCGAAGGTGATGATCTGTGCAACGCGATCGGTGCCATATCGGTTCTGGACGTAGGCGATCACCTCGTCTCGACGATCCTGGCAGAAATCGACGTCGAAATCCGGCATGGAGACCCGTTCCGGGTTCAGGAACCGCTCGAAAAGAAGTCCGAAACGCAGGGGATCGAGGTCGGTGATCTCCAGAGCCCAGGCGACGACCGAACCGGCGCCCGAGCCTCGGCCCGGGCCGACGGGAATCCCCTGCCCCTTCGCCCAGCGGATGAAATCCGACACGATCAGGAAGTAGCCGGGGAATCCCATCTGGGCGATCACACCCAGTTCGAAATCGAGACGCTCCCGATAGGGACGGGCCAGCGATTCCCGCGTTGCCGGATCCGAACCCGCAGGAAAGACCTGTGCTTCCAGGCGCTGCTCAAGGCCGCGCCCGGCCTCGCGACGCAGGGCGGATTCCTCGTCCTCGCCATCGTCCGTGCGAAACGGCGGCAGGATGGGATGGCGTTCCGTGGGGGCATAGCTGCACCGGCGGGCGATCACAAGGGTGTTGGCGATGGCCTCGGGAATATCGGCGAACAACGTCCGCATTTCTTCGGGCGAACGGAACCGGTGATCCGGTGTCAGACGCCGGCGTTCGGGATCCGAGACATGAACCCCTTCGGCCACGGCCAGCAGGGCATCATGAGCCTCGAACATCTCCGCATCGGGAAAATAGGCGGGATTGGTCGCCACGAGCGGAAGCCGGTGCGTGTAGGCCAGATCGATCAGCGCGTTCTCGATCCGATCCTGCGAAGCCACACCCTGGCGCTGAAGTTCGACATAGAAACGCTCGGGAAACATGTCCGCCAGCCGTTTCAGCATGGCCTCGGCTTCGGCCGGTTTTTCGGCCAGAAGAAGGCGACCGACAGCACCTTCCGCCCCTGCGGAAAGGGCGATCAGCCCTTCGCCGTGCGTACGGAGCAGGGCGAGGGAAACCTGAGGGATCTGGCCCGATGGCGTTTCGAGATAGGCGTGACTGATCAGCGAAAGAAGATTGCCGTAGCCGGTTTCATTGGCGACCAGAAGCACCAGGGCATCCGGTTCCGGAAGGCGCTGGGTGATGCCATCGCCACCATCTTCGCGGGTGATCGCCATGAGGCAGCCGATGACCGGCTGGATGCCTGCCTTGCGCAGGGCCATGGAAAGTTCAAGGGCACCAAAAAGGTTCCGGGTGTCGGTAACCCCGACCGCAGGCATGGCGTGATCCCGGCAGAGCGCCGCAAGGTCCTGAACCCTGATCGCGCCTTCAAGAAGGGAATAGGCGGAATGCACACGCAGATGAATGAAATCGGCATGGCTCATCTTCGGCCTGGTCCCTGTGTGCTGTGGCTGGATCGCGATGCCTGTTGCGCGACGGGCATGGCCCCGAGGGCGCCGGGGGGATGCCAAGGATTCCACTTCCGGGGGCCGAACACAACCCCCGACACCGCCCGCCCCTCGCCGGATGAGGGACGGAAAGGTTGTCGGGTCGGAAATCCCGTGGACAGGACCGCGCCGGTCTCAGGCCGGGACGATCCGCCCCCGATCGAGACGCAAGGCCAGATCCATCCGCGCCGCCAGATCCTCGTTGTGGGTGACCACCAGCGCCGCCCCGCCCTGGGTGCGTACGCTTTCGAGCAGCACGGAAAAGACGGCCTCCGCCGTGGCCGGATCCAGGCTGCCCGTCGGCTCGTCGGCAAGGATCAGGCTGGGCCGATTGGCCAGCGCCCGGGCGATGGCCACGCGCTGCTGTTCGCCTCCGGACAGTTCCGACGGAAGATGACCGGCGCGCCCGGACAGCGCCACCAAGGCGAGCAGTTCTTCCGCCCTTTCCCGTGCCCGCCCCTCCCGAAGGCCGGCGATCATGCCGGGCAGGACGACATTGTCCAGCGCCGTGAATTCGGGCAGCAGGTGATGAAACTGATAGATGAACCCGATTTCCTCACGCCGGAGACGGGTGCGCGCACCATCGTCCAGGGCCGAGGCGTCATGACCGGCCACCCTGATCGATCCGGAATCGGCACGCTCCAGAAGACCGGCAATATGCAGAAGCGTCGATTTTCCCGAACCGGAAGGCCCGAGAAGGGCAACGATCTCGCCGCGTGCGATGGCAAGGTTCACCCCGTTCAGAACCTCGATCCGGCTGGCGCCCTCGCGATAGCCCCGGCACAGATCGCTCAGTTCAAGTGCAGGCACAGGCCCGCTTTCGGAGCTTCTCGCCCCAGCGCCCGCCTCACTCATAGCGCAGGGCCTCGACCGGATCCAGACGGGCCGCCCGCCAACTGGGATAGAGCGTGGCCAGCAGCGAAAGGACAAGGGAAATGACCACCACAAGCCCCACCTCACGCGGGTCGATCTCGGCCGGAAGGCGGGACAGGAAATAGATTTCGGCGGCAAACACCTCCGCCCCGGTCAGGCGCTCGACCCAACCCTGGATGGTCTCGATGTTGCCGGCAAAGGCGAGCCCGAGACCGAGCCCGGCAGCGGTTCCGACCACCCCCACCGAGGCTCCGGCCAGAAGAAAGATTCGCATGACCGCCCCACGGCTCGCCCCCATCGAGCGCAGGATGGCGATATCGCGTCCCTTGTCCTTCACCAGCATGATCAGCCCGGAGATGACATTGAATGCCGCCACCAGAATGATCAGGGTAAGAATCAGAAACATCACATTGCGTTCGACCTGGATGGCGGTGAAGAAGCTGGCATTGGCCTGTTGCCAGTCCGTCATCCGGACCTGAGGCCCGAGAGCCTCCACGATCCGGCGCGAGACCCCGCGAACCGCATCGGGATGATCAATCATCACCTCCAGCCCCGTGGCCCGCCCCTGTTCCCGAAAAAAGATCTGTGCCGCCTCGAACGGCATGTAGAGGATGTTCGCATCGTATTCATGCATGCCCACATCGAACAGGCCGACAACCTGATAGGCCTTCGAGCGCGGCATGGTTCCGAAGGCGGTGACATTGCCGCTCGGCGCGATCAGGGTCACGGTATCGCCGATTCCGATCCGGTTGTTCTGGGCGAAACGCGCACCGACAAGAAGGGCATCCCCCCCTTCAAGGGCGGCGAGGCTTCCGGCAACGATATTCCCGGCAAGGATCGGCCTGTCTGCAAGATCCTCGGCACGCATGCCGCGAATGAGAACCCCGCTGGCCCTTGGGCCGACCGTGGCCATGGCCTGCCCGCTGACCAGCGGGGCCACATGCACCACCCCGGGAACCTGGCGCAACCTTTCGGCAATCGTGTCGAAATCGGTCAGCGGACCGCCCACGCCATGCACGGTGATATGGCCGCCGACCCCGAGAATGCGGGTGAGCAATTCCGTCCGGAAACCGTTCATCACCGCCATGACGATGATCAGCGTGGCTACACCCAGGGCAATACCGGCAAGGGAAAAACCGGCAATGACGGAAATGAAGCCTTCCTTGCGCCGGGCGCGCAGGTAGCGAAACGCGATCCGCCGCTCGAAGGGAGCAAAGATCAAGAGCTTCCCCCTGCGGCTCGGCCATCCGCCAGTCGGGCCAGGGCCGAATCCAGCGACATTTCCTCGCTGAAGGTTCCATCGCGGCGGCGCAGTTCCACAAGTCCGGCCTTCAGCCCGCGCGGCCCGACAATCAGCCGCCACGGAAGGCCGATCAGATCGGCATCGGCAAACTTGACGCCGGGCCGTTCATCGCGGTCGTCATAGAGGATGGTCCTGCCTGCCGCCTGCAGACGCCCATAGGCATCGTTACAGGCCTGGTCACAGGCATCATCCCCGGCGCGAAGATTGATCAGGGCCACATCGAAGGGCGCCACCGTATCCGGCCAGATGATCCCTGCCTCGTCATGGCTGGCCTCGATGATCGCGCCCACAAGCCTTGAAACACCGATGCCGTAGGAGCCCATTTCCACCGGCACCGGCCGACCATCCGGCCCCTGCACGATGCAGCCCATCGGCTGGGAATATTTGGTGCCGAAATAAAAGATGTGACCCACCTCGATCCCGCGGCCATGGTAGCGCCGTGCCTCGGGAACCTCCCGTTCGAAAGTGGCCGCCTCATGTTTCTCGTCGGTGCGGGCATAGCGCCGCCGGAACTGATCGATCATCTGTCCCATCCGGGTCGGATCGTCGTAATCGATGGTCTGTCCGAGAACATCGATATCAAGGCATTCCCGGTCGCAGAACACCTCGCTTTCCCCGGTCTCGGCCAGCACGATGAATTCATGGCTGAGATTGCCGCCGATCGGCCCCGTATCGGCCTCCATCGGAAGGGCCTTGAGGCCAAGCCGGGCAAAGGTTCGAAGATAGGCGACGAACATTCTCTGATAGGCGCGCTGCGCTCCCTCGAAATCGAGGTCGAAGGAATAGCTGTCCTTCATCAGGAATTCGCGGCCACGCATGACTCCGAAGCGGGGCCGCACCTCGTCGCGAAACTTCCACTGGATGTGATAGAGGATCCGGGGCAGATCGCGGTAGCTGCGCACGGCGCCGGCGAAGATTTCCGTGACCAGCTCCTCGTTGGTCGGCCCATACAGCAGCGCGCGTTCGTGACGATCCTGAATCCGCAGCATTTCCGGACCGTAATCGTTCAGCCGCCCCGACTGCTCCCATATTTCGGCTGGCTGGATCGTCGGCATCAGCATTTCCTGGGCCCCGGCACGATCCTGTTCCTCGCGCACGATCCCGGCAATACGGCTCAGCACGCGATGCCCCAGGGGAAGCCAGGAATAGATCCCGGCCGAGGACTGGCGAATCATGCCCGCCCTCAGCATCAGGCGGTGGGAGATGATCTCCGCCTCCTTGGGGGTCTCCTTCAGGGTCGGCAGAAAATACTGGGAAAGACGCATGGGTGTGGCCATGAAAAAGGGGGAAAGGGGGCGACGGGCGCAGGGTTCGGACCCCCGGGGTTTCCGGGTGGCCGACTTTAGGCAATGCCCGGGGAAACTGCAACGGCTCGCACCGGCCCTTCGGCATGAGGCGAGCGCTTTTCCCGGCTTTCCCTGAAGCCGGAAGACAGGGGGCTCAGCGCGCGGGGCGGGACAGGATCTCGCGGCACAGGCTGGCCAGGGCCGCCTGATCCTCGCTGCCCAATGGGGTGCCATTGAACCAGGCGCGGCCATCCTCAAGCCGCAACCGAACCGTGCCGACCGCGACCTCGCCCCGGAACAGATCGGCAAGGATCGGTATTCCGAAACGATCGGCCATGTCTACGGTGATGGCGATGGAAAGCTCTTCCGGCAGGGCCAGCCGCGGGGTCTCCTCCAGATCCGCCGGTGCCACCTTGCGTCCGTCGGGCCCTTCGCCCGGCCTGAAGGCAACATCGGCGGATGGCTCATGGCGTACCAGCCTCAGACAATCCTCCCGACCGAGGATCAGAACCTGCGATTCGGTCGCCCGTGCTCCGGTCGTCACAGAAAGAAGCAGGGCGACCCCCATGAGGGCGAAGAGTCCGGAAGACAGGAACCCTGCGGCCTTCCATCCCGCCCGATCCCGCATAGTCACGGGGCTGATCACGGCTTCGGTCATCCCTTCTGAATCCCTCCTGATAGGGGCCCAGACTCCCCTGCCGGGGTAAAGGCCGGGTAAATGACGAAGGGTCAATGACGAAGGGTCAATGATGAAGGGCTAGAAGGCAGAGGGGGCCTACCACCCCTGGCTCGGGGCAGCACGCA
>JBJHAU010000139.1:0-6259 GCA_050480665.1 Alphaproteobacteria bacterium
CCTGCGTCTTGCACGGCTCGGCAAGCGTCTCGCCGACGATGCCATGGGGGAAAACCGCTTCTATGTCACCACCCAGATGAGCGACGATATCCCTGCCCTTGTGAAGGCCTATGGCGACCGCAATCTCATCATCGGGACCGATTACGGCCACAACGATACCGGAACCGATATCGAAGCCCTCCAGAATCTCGGCCGGGCCGGGGGAATTGGCGACGAATCGGTGAAGCGCATCCTTGAAGACAATCCGAGAACGCTCTACGGCCTTTGACATTGCCCCGACAGAACGGCGCGGCCTCGGCCGCCTCCGTGCCACCGAACCTTGCCGCCCCCTGCCTGAGAGGTTCCCCCTTGCATGGAAGAAGGTGGCCGTCCCTGATGGCAATCCGGGCGCGAAAGCCTCACGTAACAGGAAGAGGACGGAAAGAGGCCTGGTCAGCGAGCATCTGGAACACCTTCTGTTATCCCTGCCTGCCGATCCATGCCCGCAAGAGCCCCCTTTTTCACGAGATTTTCCCCTTAAGTACCCCTTTTGTGAGAACCCCTTGTGAGAACCCCTGTGAGAAACCATGTCACCCTTGTCGATGATCAGGATCGCGTCACCGGCACAGCGGAAAAGCTCGATGCCCACCACCGCGGCCTGCTGCACCGTGCCTTTTCGATCTTTGTCTTTTCGCCGGACGGGCAGTGCCTTCTGCAAAGACGGGCGATGGGGAAATATCATTCGGGGGGCTTGTGGTCCAATGCCTGCTGCAGCCATCCGGCGCCCGGTGAGGCGATGGACAGCGCCCTGTCACGCCGCATGGAGGAAGAGCTTGGTCTGGCCTGCCCGCTCCGCAAGGCCTTCGAGATCGCTTATGATCTGGAGGTCGGCCATGGCCTGCGCGAGGCGGAATACAACCACAGCTATCTCGGCATCCTGTCACGGGAGACGGTTTTCTCCCCCGACCCCGAAGAGGCGGAGCAGCTGGCCTGGTTCCCCGTCGCCGAGGTGCTGACCGATCTGGAACAGGCCCCCGGGCGCTATACCGCCTGGTTCCGGATCCTGTTTCCCCGAGCCGTGGCCTGCTATCGGGCGGAGGCAGGGATGAAAGACAAATCATAAACTGAAAAACCGTTATAAATCAGTTTATTATCACCTTTCCCTTAATGCCCGGTTGAAACTTTCCATGAGAGGGCGGGTGATATAGGTGAAGACGGTCTGGCCGCCTGTCAGGATCAGAACCTCGGCAGACATTCCGGGCACCAGGACAAATCCCTGCGGCAGCCGTTCCTCCCCTCCCGACAGCACCACACGCGCCAGAAAATAGGCGATGCCTGTGGTTTCATCGACCAGGCGATCCGCAGACACCGAGAGCACCTCGCCTTCCAGCGGAAGAAGGTGGCGTTGCGGCAGGGCCGTCAGCCGAACCTCGGCCTTCAGTCCGGGGTAGATCCTGTCGATATCGGAAGGATCGACCCGGGCCTCGATGATCCGTCGCTCGTCGCGGGGGACAATCTCCATCAGCGGGGCGCCGGGCGCCACCACACCTCCCGTGGTATGAACCCGGGAATTCACGATGGTACCGGCGATAGGGGCGCGAACCTCGGCTCGCTGATCCACATCGCGCGCCGCACGAAGCCGTTCGTTGATCTCGAAAAGTTCGGACTGAACCTCGCGCAGCCGCGTGACGGTTTCATTGGTCATCCGCGTTTGCAGTTCCACGACCCGCAGTTCGGCTTCGTTCCTGGCCTGGCGGGCACGGGCGATAGAGGCCTCGTTGCGACCACGAAGCCCCTCGATTTCGGCGGAACGGCGCTCGAGTTCAAGCAGCCTGGGCCGCCGCGCGAGGCCCTGGGCAACCAGCGTGGATACATCACGAATCTCTTCCGCAAGGGAGGAAAGCTGGGATTGTGCCGCACGAATATCCGACTGAAGGCCCAGGATTTCCTCATCAAATTGCGCGGCCTGCTGGTTGAGGATCTCTGTCTGGCGGGCCATCACATCGCGCCTTGCGGCAAAGATCTGCTCCTGCCCGGCCATGGCCTCGTTCGTGGCCGGATCGGCGGGGTCAAGAACAGACGAGAAGGTCAGGTCCGGCAGACCATCACGTTCGGAGCGCAATCTTGCATCTTCCGCCAGAAGGGCGATCTGGCGCCCCCGCAACTGTTCGAGATCGGCCGAAGTCCGGGTGCGGTCGAGCGCCAGCAGAACCTGCCCCCGCAACACATTGTCGCCATCGCGGGCCAGGATTTCCTGGACGATACCGCCTTCCAGGTGCTGGATCGTCTGGCGGTTGCTTTCGACACTGACAACCCCGGGCGCGATGGCCGCGCTTTCCAGCGGGGCGAAAGCGGCCCAGCCGCCAAGGCCAAGGAAGAAAAGGCCAAGAACCCCGGCCCCTGCCAGCACCGGGCCGCCAATACGTGGCCGGTTACCCGGAAAACGCATGCGGGGCCTTTTCTGCGGCTCAACCTTGTTCTGCGGTTCAGCCATCGGACAGGGCTCCTCTGGCGCTGTCCGCAGGAGGTGGAACGGCACCCTTCCGTGCCTCGGCGATCCGCTGCAGCATCGCCTGACTTTCCCCGAACAGGGCCGGACGTTCGGGACGCAGAAGAAGAATCCTGTCCATTTCCGGCAACAGGGTGGGACGATGGGCGATCAGGATCACGGTCGTTCCCTGGGCCCGCAGGCTCTTCAGGGCGGCGGCAAGAGCCATCTCGCCATCGCCATCAAGATGAGCATCGGGCTCATCCATCACCACCAGACGGGGCTGGCCATAGAGCGCCCTGGCAAGGCCAAGTCTCTGCCGTTGGCCGCCGGAGAGGCTTTCTCCATCGGCCGCAATCTGGGTGTCGTATCCCTTCGGCATACGCATGACCATATCATGAACCCCGGCCATGCGGGCCGCCCGGATCACCGCCTCATCCTCGGACGGGCCGAGCCGGGCAATGTTGTCGCGCACGCTTCCGGCAAACAGCCCCACATCCTGCGGCAGGTAGCCGACCCAGGGTCCAAGAGCATCATGCTGCCAGGCCGAAGCCTCCAGCCCGTCGATCCGCAGGTGGCCTCGATCGGGTTTCAGGACTCCCACGATGATCCGCGCCAGTGTCGTCTTGCCGGCCGCGGTCGGGCCGATGATCGCCATCTGCTGGCCGGGTTCGAGGCGGAAGGTGACATCGCGAAGCAGGGGTTCCCCCCCGGGAACCGGGGCATAGACAAGAGCTTCGGCATCGACCCTGCCGCTTGGGGCTGGAAGATTGGTCGATTCGTAACGCCGGGCCGGGGTGGCCATCCGCATCGCAAGACGTTTATGGGCCTCGCGGGCGGCCAGACCGGCCGACCAGCTGCCGATCGCCTGTTCCACCGGGCCCAGCGCCCTCGCCATCAGGATCGATCCCGCGATCATCCCGCCCGGGGTCAGCGTTCCCTGAAGCACCAGCCAGGCGCCCACGGTCAGGATTCCGATCTGCAACAGGAAACGAAAGAACCGTGAGGTGGCAGAGATGCTGCCGCCAAGGAGGCTCGCCTGCCCCTGATGATCGGAAGCCCTGACACTCAGCGCCCGCCAGCGGCGGATCACATGCGGCATCATTCCCATGGATTCGATCACATCGGCATGGCGCACGGCCCCCTCGGCAACGCCTTGGGAGGCAGCATGGACCCGTTCCGCCTGACGCATGGGCGCATGTGTCGCCCATTCGTTCAGCACGGCCAGAAGAAACAGAAGGATGGCCCCGGCGAGCGAGAACCAGCCCAACAGGGGATGAAGGAGAAAGATCACCACGATGAACACGGGAACCCATGGCGCATCGAGAAGCGGCAACACGGCAGGCCCGGCCAGAAATCCGCGCAAGGTGGCAAGGTCGCGCAAGCCCTGGGCTCCGGGGGCGGGCTCCGGCCCCGATCGACCTCCGGCATGGGCGGCAATCGTTTCCGAAAGCACCAGACCGCCGAGACGTTGATCGAGCCAGTCGCCGATCCGCACCATCAGCACGGTGCGGATCGCGTCGAGAAGCCCCAGAACCAGCAGGGCCAGGGTGGCCATGGCAAACAGGAGCAGCAGGGTATCCGTGCTGCGGCTCGACAACACCCGGTCGAAGATCTGCAGCATGTAGAGCGGCACGGTCAGCATCAGGATATTGATGAAGCCGCTGAACACGGCAACGGCCACGAAGGCGCCCCGGCTTGCCTTCATCGCAACCGCAAGGGGGCCCGGCGGCGCCTGCGTGCGGCGCGCGGAAGCAGCAACAGTGGATTCGGCCAAGAGGATCCCCCGGGTCTCAGACGTCGCCGCTACATTAGGCAAAAAGCCCCGAGACTTCATCCTGAATTCGATCCCGGCCCCAGATGAGGCCAGGAGACAGATCGTAAGACTGGGCCCGCGCAGGATGCAAGCCGGTCAGGGCTTTCGTTACGGACGAGGGTTACGAGACAGGGGAAGGCGCGCGCGGGGCTTCCTTTTCGACGAGTTCGGCATGCAGCGCCTTGATCGCGCTGTCGAAATCGTCGTCCTCGATCATCAGCTGGATATCGACGCGGCGCAGAAGGCGATGGATGCCGAGAATCCGCACATTGGCCTCATTGACCGAAGAGACAACCCGCAGGAGAAGCCCCGGAAGATCAAGATCGCTGCCGATGGCGGAAACGATCGCCACCTTGCGGATCGATATCCTGGCCGAAGGGTAAAGGGGTTCGAGATCGGCGACCACCCGTTTCAGCGCCTCGAGCGAGGTCGCCAGATAATGGGTGATGGTGTTTGCATTCGAACATTTGGTGACGATGCGGACGTTATGGCGGGTCAGCGCCTTGAGAATGCTCTCGTCATAGCCCTTCACCCCCACCATGTCCTGCTCGAAGAGTTCAAGCGCCAGCACCCCGCGAATGCCCGTGATGATTTCGGCGCAAGGCGTTCTGGAAACATAGTGATCGTCGATCACGGTGCCCTCGTCGGCCGGCTCGAAGGTGTTCTTGACCCGCAAGGGTATCCCGGCCTGGCGCAGATCCTTGGCGGCGCTGGGATGAATCGCTTCCATACCCATGTTGGAGAGCTGGTCGGCAACATCATAATTCGTGCGGCCGATCTTTCGCACACGATCGGCCCCGACGAGATTCGGATCGGCACTGGACAGGTGAAATTCCTTGTGGATGACAGCCTCTCGAGCCCCCGTAAGGGCGGCGATGCGGGCGAAGGTGACCTCGCTGTAGCCGCGGTCGAAACTGCCCATCAACCCTTCCCGGCACTGGGCGTAACCGGTAACGATCGGCAGTTCCGTCGCCAGGTCGATATCGGCAAAAGCCTCTTCCAGGCGCTCTGTCAGACTTGGCTGGTTTTCATCACGCCATCCCGAAAGATCAACGAAGGTCGCGTTCACATCATGCTGGCGCAGAAGCAGGACGGTGTTATGGGCCGAATGGGATTCCCCCAGGGCCGACAGCATCTCCCGCACCGTCAGCAGATGCTCATCGAGCCGGAAATGCCCATAGGAACAGAGACGATGAAGATCGATCAGGCAGTTGCGAACCCCCTCGATCCGCTCGCGGACGAAGGCATCGGCCGCCTTGAGGTCGGCATGATCGCCGAAGATTCCGGCGTTGATCTCGCGCATCGTCTCGCCGACTTCCGACAGGGCATCCCCCCATCCCCAATCCGTCTCCGAACCGGCAAACAGGGCATAGACACCGGGTTCGCCGGATTTCTTGTCCTCAAGCAGTCGGTCGGTAATCCCTCCATAGGCCGAGACCACGAAGATTCTGCCATAGACAGCCTTGCCCAGTGAGGCAGGAATGAGAACGTTTTCCATGACGGAGGCTGTGCGCGACATCGATGTGCCGCCGATCTTTTCAACGGTATGGCCCGAAGAAGACATGAACTTTCCCTGAAGTTGCGGATCTTTCCATGCCATGAGCGAAACAGGACCGGAACAGGGCGCATCCCCTGTATCCATGGCCCCGCGAGGGCGCGCACCATGGATGCTCACGCTTTCGAAGGCACGGAACTTTCAAGCGAGGCCTCAGGATGCCTCATCAATGCCGCCACTGCAACCCGACAGGCTTTTTTGTATCCGTCCGAATCAAACGCGGCCGCCTGGCATTCCCGGCCTGACCATCCCGGGAATGATGAAATCCTGGTCACCTGATGCCCAATTCCCGGGCACTTCAGGGGTTGTTTCCCCCATTCGCCCCGCTCCGAACATCTCCCGGAACGGGCCTGGCTGTTGAAAACATGCCCTTCGGGCTTTCAAAGCCGCCGCATCGGGCTTTCGCCCGATGCTGGCACGG
>JBJHAU010000140.1:0-6253 GCA_050480665.1 Alphaproteobacteria bacterium
CCTCTGCCCTGCGTACGCTCGGCGTGACCGTCTGTCGCGAGCCGGAAGCCGATGGTACCGCCAGCTATCGGGTGGATGGCGTCGGGCTGGGCGGCCTTGCGGCACCCGCTTCGGTGCTCGACATGGGCAATGCCGGAACCGGAGCGCGCCTGCTCCTGGGGGTTCTCGCCAGCCATCCCCTGACCGCGCAGATGACGGGGGATGCCTCGCTCTGTTCCCGGCCCATGAACCGGGTGATCGCGCCGCTGTCGGAAATGGGCGCGAGCTTCACCGCGCGCGAAGGGGGGCGCCTGCCCCTGACGATCACGGGATCACAGCTTCCGGTACCGATCCTCTACCGGCTGCCTGTGCCTTCCGCCCAGGTCAAATCGGCAATCCTTCTTGCCGGTCTCAACACCCCGGGGCACACCACGGTGATCGAACCGGAAGCGACCCGTGACCATACCGAACTGATGCTGCGCCATTTCGGTGCGGTTCTGGACATCGCCGATGAGCCCGACGGCAGCCGGCGTATCACCCTTCATGGCGAACCGGAACTGGAAGCCCGGGATGTGCTGGTTCCGGGCGATCCCTCGTCTGCCGCCTTCCCGGCGGTGGCGGCGCTCCTCTGCCCGGGATCGAAGATCACGATCACCGGCATGGGCGCGAACCCGCTGCGCATCGGGCTTTTCCGAACCCTGGCGGACATGGGCGCAATGATCGAGCTCGGCCCGTTGCGGCAGATCGCCGGGGAACCGGTCTGCGATCTGGAGGTCACCGCCTCGCCCCTGAAAGGTGTTGAGGTGCCAGCCGACAGGGCGCCATCGATGATCGACGAATATCCGATCCTTGCCGTGGCCGCCGGGTTCGCCGAAGGCACGACGGTGCTGCACGGGCTTGCCGAATTGCGGGTCAAGGAAAGCAACCGCTTCACGGCCATCCTGACCGGGCTCAAGGCCATCGGCGTCGCCTGCGAGGAGCGGGGGGACACCCTGATCATTCAGGGCCAGGGCGGTGCTCCGGAAGGCGGAGCGACGATCCGAAGCCATCTCGACCACCGGATCGCCATGGCCTTCCTGGTCGCCGGGCTGGCCTGCCGCAAGCCCGTCTCCATCGATGATGGCCGCGCCATCAACACCAGCTTTCCCGGATTCGTCACGCTGATGCGCGGCCTTGGCGCAACCCTCGAACCCGGCGAGCCCGACAGGCCAAAGCCGTGATGAAGCCCGTTCCGATGCCGGATCCGGATCAGGCGCGCCCCTTCATCATCGCCATCGACGGGCCGGCGGCCTCCGGAAAGGGAACCCTGGCCGGCCGGCTTGCCGCCCATTTCGGGTTCGCCCGGCTCGATACCGGAAAGCTTTATCGCGCGGTAGCCCGGCGGATGCTTCGCTCCGGCGCCGATCCCGGGGATCCGGAGGCCGCCCGGCTCTCAGCCGACATGATCGACGCGGCCGCCCTCGACGATCCCGATCTCGGCCGGGAAGAGGTGGCCCAGGCCGCTTCTGTCGTGGCCGCCCATCCCGCAGTGCGGGCCAGCCTTCTCGCCTTTCAGCGCGATTTCGCAGCCCGTCCTCCGGGAGGCAGCCCCGGGGCCGTGCTCGACGGCCGCGACATCGGAACCGTGGTCTGCCCTGATGCAGCGGTGAAGATCTTTGTCGATGCCAGCCCCGAGGTTCGCGCCGAACGCCGCCTTAAAGAGTTGCTTGACCGCGGCGAGACGAGTATAAAGGCCCGCGTTTTGCGGGACATGCAGGCACGCGACACGAGGGACAGGGGGCGCAGCGACGCCCCCCTGAAACCGGCCCCGGACGCGGTGATCCTCGACACGTCCCGGCTTGATGCCGAACAGGCTTTCGCGGCAGCCCTCGCGATCGTTCACTCGAAACGGGGCTGAAGCCACGCCGCGCGTTTCCGAACGGGTCCCGCAGCAATACGGTTCCGTGCCGGGTTCGGGCTCTGCCCGACGGTCCGCCGCCCGCCGCAAGGGCGCAAGAATGGCCATCCGTTGGCGCATCCCTCGACCCCATCCCCGACGGGTGGTCGCGGGGCCGCCGGCTGGCCTGTCAGCAACCGTCGGGGAGTCACAGAACCGTCCCGGTTATCCCGCAGTTCGGGACATCGCAGTTCGGGATATTACGGTTCGGGGAATCAGGGCCTGGCCCCTTCCCGGGATCGCAGCCTTCCCGAAGCCCCTGCCGGAGGCGGAATGACGACCAAGGAGCAACCCATGTCAGACCAGATGTCAGGCCAGAACGCCGGAACCACCGAAACGCCTTTTTCCACAGGCGAAAACTTTGCCGAGCTGCTTGAGGAATCCCTCAGCATCGCCACGCCCGAGGAAGGCGCGGTTCTGAAGGGAACCGTGGTTCAGGTCGATGCCGATCAGGTGATGGTCGATGTCGGGCTGAAATCCACCGGCCGGATCGATCTCAGCGAATTTGCCCCGGATTTTGCCCAGGATTCTGCTCAGCAGGGTGGCAAGGCGCCGCTCAAGGTCGGCGACACGGTCGATGTCTATCTGGAACGCTATGAAGATCGCAACGGCGAGGCGATCCTGTCACGCGACAAGGCGCGTCGCGAGGAATCCTGGACCCAGCTTGAAGGGGCCTTCGGCGAGCAGGCGCGGGTGAAGGGCGTGATCTTCGGCCGGGTGAAGGGCGGGTTCACCGTTGATCTTTCCGGGGCCGTGGCCTTCCTGCCGGGCTCCCAGGTGGATATCCGCCCGGTGCGGGATGCCACCCATCTCATGGGGTCTCCGCTGGAATTCAAGATCCTCAAGATGGATCGCGCCCGCGGCAACATCGTCGTTTCCCGCCGTTCCGTTCTCGAGGAATCCCGCGCCGAAGCCCGCAGCGAGCTGGTCGCCAACCTTGAGGAAGGCCAGATTCTCGACGGCGTGGTGAAGAACATCACCGATTACGGCGCCTTCATCGATCTTGGCGGGGTCGATGGCCTTCTTCATATCACCGATATCTCGTGGAAGCGGATCAACCATCCGAGCGAGGCCCTGAACATCGGCGACACGGTCAAGGTTCAGGTGATTCGCTTCAACCCCGACAACCAGCGCATCAGCCTTGGCATGAAGCAGCTGGAATCCGATCCCTGGGAAGGGATCGAGGCCAAGTATCCGGTGAACACCACCCTCAAGGGGCGCGTCACCAACATCACCGACTATGGCGCCTTCGTCGAGCTGGAACCCGGCGTCGAGGCCCTCGTGCATGTGTCGGAAATGAGCTGGACCAAGAAGAACGTGCATCCGGGCAAGATCGTCTCCACCTCCCAGGAGGTCGAGGTGATGGTGCTCGATGTGGATCCCCAGAAACGGCGCATCAGCCTTGGTCTCAAGCAGTGCACCCAGAACCCATGGGAGCAGTTCTCCGATGTGTTCACCCCCGGCACGGTGCTGGAAGGCGAGATTCGCAACATCACCGAGTTCGGCCTTTTTGTCGGCCTTCCCGGCGATATCGACGGGATGGTGCATCTTTCCGATCTCGACTGGAATCGCCCCGGAGAGGAAGCCATCGCCGAATACAACAAGGGCGACATGGTCAAGGTGAAGATTCTCGATGTCGATATCGAGAAGGAACGGATCAGCCTCGGAATCAAGCAGTTGACCGATGATCCCTTCGCCGATCGGGCCGGCGACCTGCGCAAGGGCGATGTGGTGACCTGCACGGTCAAGGCGATCACCACCGGCGGCATCGAGGTCGAGGTGGATGGCGTCACCGGCTTCATCCGCAAGGCGGATCTGGCTCGCGACCGCTCCGAACAGCGCCCCGACCGCTTCGCCGTGGGCGACAAGGTGGATGCAAGGATCACCAGTATCGACCATGCCTCCCGCAAGCTGTCGCTGTCGATCAAGGCGCGGGAACTGGCCGAGGAAAAGGAAGCCATGGCCCAGTACGGTTCCTCCGATTCCGGGGCCAGCCTCGGCGATATCCTGGGGGCCGCCCTCAACCGGGCGAACGAGGAACGCGGCGCCCGGGATCAGGACGACAAGGACGATGGCGACAAGGACGATGGCGACAAGGACGAATCGTCCAGGGCATGATCCGTATCACCGGAAGCGGGTCTCGCGGCGAGGCCCGCTTCCGGTGAAACCTTGACCGGAACCACCGCGATGGCCGCCACGCAACCGCGGTGCGAGGGCTGAACCGAACGGGTCCGACATGTCGTACGAGATCGATTCCCTGCTCGACCGCAGACGCCTCAAACGCCGGCTGATGATATGGCGGCTCGGGGCCGTGTTCGCCCTGGCCGCCCTTGTGATCACCCTTCTTCTTCCCGAAAGCCGCCCCGGCGGGGTTGATCATGTCGCGCGGATCGCCATCGACGGGCTGATCGTCGAGGACAGGGCCCGCGATGCGGCGCTGGCCGCCGTGGCCCGCGATCCCCGCGCCAAGGCCCTGATCGTCCATATCTCAAGTCCCGGCGGCACCGTGGTCGGTGGCGAATCGCTCTACGAAAGGCTGCGCCGGGTGGCCGACCACAAGCCCGTGGTTGCCGTGCTCGGCACGCTGGCCACCTCGGGCGGCTACATGGCGGCGCTCGGCGCCGATCACATCATCACCCGGCGCGGCACGATCACCGGATCGATCGGCGTCGTGCTGCAGACGACCGATGTCACGGGATTGCTCGAAAAGCTCGGAATTCGGGCCGAAGCCATCAAGTCCGACCCGCTCAAGGCCAGCCCCTCTCCCTTCGAGGAGATGACCGAGGAAGCCCGCGAGGCGACCCGCGCGGTGGTGCTCGATACCCATCGGCAGTTTCTCGACCTGGTGGCGGCCCGCCGCAACCTTCCCCCCGACCAGGCCCGGGCGCTGGGCGACGGGCGGATCTACACGGGCAGCCAGGCCGTGGCCCTCGGGCTTGTCGATGCCATCGGCAGCGAGGCGGAGGCCCGCGCCTGGCTTCGGGAAACCCACGGCCTTGCCCCGGGTCTGGCCTTGCGCGATGTCACGATTCGCCGCGAGACCGGGCTCTGGTGGGGGTGGCTCGACCGGCTGATCCAAAAAACGGTTCTTTCTGAAACACTTAGGCTTGACGGGCTGGTTTCCCTTTGGCACGCTGAGAGCCTGTAAAGAGGCGCCAGCCCGGCCTCGCGCCTGGCCCGGCCATCGAGGATTCGCCATGACAAAGTCGGAACTGATCCTGCAGCTTGCGGAGAAGAACCCGCATCTCCACCACCGGGATGTCGAGCGGATCGTCAATGCCATCTTCGACGAGATCGCCGCCGCCATGGCGCGCGGCGACCGGGTCGAGTTGCGCGGTTTCGGGGCCTTTTCGGTGAAGCATCGCGAGGCCAGGATCGGCCGCAACCCGAGAACCGGGGAATCGGTCCATGTGGCCCGGAAGCATGTGCCCTTTTTCAAGACCGGCAAGCTTCTGCGCGAGCGGCTGAACGCCGACTGACCCCCGGAACATCGGGAGCCTTTCGGCGGCGGGTTGATGCCGTGATGCGTCCCTGTTCACCCCGTGGCGGAGAAGCCTGGTGCGAATTCTCTTCTGGCTGATCGTTCTGCCCCTGCTTGCCCTGATCGGTCTCTTTGCCGCCCATAATGCCGGGACAACCTCCATCGTTCTGTGGCCGCCGGACCGGCAGGTCACCGTTCCGGTCTACGCCGCCGTGCTGGCCCCGTTCCTTCTGGGGATCGCCCTTGCCCTTGCCTTCGGGGCCCTTTTCCGCCTTCCCGGCCGTTTGGCCGCGTGGCAGGCGGAACGCCGCATCGCCGCCCTGGAAGCCAGGACGCGAGACCTCGGCAAGGCCCTGCTCGATGCCGAGATCGACGCCGCGCCAACCCCGGAAGCGGCGCGCGATGCGGCAAGGCGGCTGACCCGTAGCGGCTGACCCGAAAGGGGCGGGCCAAGCCCCTGTTGCCACCCCCCGATTTCCGCTATAAGGCACGATATTCCCGCCGATCGGGGGTGACCGACACCCCCCTGCCCGCAATCGGAGACCCCCGTGACGGACGCGCAGGATCGCCTGTTCTGTGCCATCGATACCCCCGATCTCGACCGCGCGAGGGATCTCGCGCGGCGCCTGAAGGGGATCGTCGGCGGCCTCAAGCTGGGGCTTGAGTTCTTCAGCGCCCATGGCCCCGAAGGGGTTCGCCATGTGATGGCCGAGATGGGCCGGCCGGCCGGAGCCGGGGCCGGGCCCGCCGGATCGGACCCGGCGCCGCTGTTTCTGGATCTGAAGTTTCATGACATTCCCAACACCGTGGCGGCGGCCATCCGCGCCACCGTTCCCCTGGCGCCCCGGATTCTCAAC
>JBJHAU010000141.1:0-6245 GCA_050480665.1 Alphaproteobacteria bacterium
AAGGGCCGGGGATAACGCCACCGGACAGCGCCACCGGACAGCAGCACCGGACAGCACCACAGCCCGGGGCGCGGTCGCCTGGGCATTCCCGTCATTCCGGGTCGAATCGAGGCGGGCAGGGGGGCGCACCGCATCCCGGGGCGCGTTAATCGTGGTTTTCCTCTGCCTTGACCGTCTCCCAGAGCCTTTCGAGCTCTTCCATACCGGCGTCGTCGAATGATCGACCTTGCCGGGCCAGATGCGTTTCCACAGCGGCAAATCGGCGGGTGAACTTGTCGTTGGCCTTGCGCAGGGCGGCTTCCGGATCAATCGTAAGCTTGCGTGCGAGATTGGCGCAGGAAAACAGAAGATCGCCAAGTTCCTCCTCGATACGCTCGGATGATCGGCCATGGCAGAGCTCCTTGCCCAGCTCCTGGCTCAGCTCGCCGATCTCTTCATCAACCTTGGCCAGGACGGAAAGGGGGTCGGGCCAGTCGAAACCCGCTCTTGCCGCCCGTTTTCCCAGTTTGTCCGCGCGGATCAGGGCTGGCAGGGCGCGGGCGATCCCGTCCAGAATGTGCGAGGGCTCTTCGGTCCGTGCCGGGTCTCGCCCCGGGTTGGGCAGGGGGGCGGAGGCATCCCCCGTGTCTGTGGCCTGTGCACGGTGCTGCCGGGCTTCCCGCCTCTGGGCCCGTTCCGTTTCCTTGTAGCTCTCCCAGGCGCGGGTCTGATCCTCGGCATTGTCGATGGTAGTCGTTCCAGCTACGCCATCCGCGCCCCCAAGGGATGAGGAGAGACGCTGCCGGGACTCGCGATGTGGTGTGCTTTCTGGAAAGACAGAAGCAGGAAAGACAGAAGCAGGGAAGACATGAGGGTGTCGGCGGATCATCTTCCTTGCGGCGGCGCGGGCGATGGCGTCGAAATCGAATCCGCCCTGTTCGCGGGAAAGCTGGGCGTAATAGACCACCTGGAACAGAAGATCGCCGATCTCGTCCCTGAGGCCGTCGCCCCGTTCACCGGAATGGATCGCATCAGCAACCTCATAGGCTTCCTCGATGGTATAGGGGGCAATGGTCTCGAAGCTTTGTTCCCGATCCCAGGGGCACCCATGCACCGGATCGCGAAGGGCTGCCATGACGGCGATCAGGATCTCGATTCCCGATGGCGCGGGATCCGTCATGGCTTCGTTGATCGGTCCGGATGACAGTCCGACACTCTCACGATGATCCGCAGCCCGGTGGTGATCTTTCCGGGCTTCCGGATCACGGGGGGATGATGAGAAGGGGTTGTCCTTGTTCATGGCTTGCTCACTGTGCCGGGAACCACATCTGTCCGGATCTCTGGTTCCGCCCGGGTTGGGGGGGAAGCGCGCTTGCCTGATCCCCCACGAACATCTCCATAAATCGCATAATGGTTATTATGAAAAATAAGTGGACTACGTTAGGCGGATCTCCAGACCTGATCCCTTGCCACAGGTTACCGATAGCTTTGCGGCTGCCGTCGAAACCGGTTCCGGTGAACAAGCTCTCCTGGGAAAAGTTCGAAAGGCCCCCGCCTCTTTACCCCATTCAGGATCACGCATTCCTTATTCCCGCATTCCCGCGTGGTCGCTACACATGATTGGCTACAAGAAGGTCAATCCTCTTGAGGATCGCCAGTCAGGATCAGCTGGATGACGCTCTGTCGTCGTCTGCGGATCCCGCGGGTGATGCTGGAACACTCTCCGTGGCACGAATCACCATCCCGTCATAGGCCGGTTCGACCCCGGCCGGAAGCCGTTCCTGCAAGCTGGCATAATCCAGCGTGTGAGACAGATGCGTAAGGATGGCCCGGCGCGGCCGAACACGATCGATCCAGCCGAGAACGCGCTCAAGATGCGCATGGGTCGGATGCGGGTTTTCCTGAAGGCAGCCGACAATCCAGACATCGATCCCGGACAGGGCCTCGAAAGATTCATCGGGAAGGTCCACCAGATCTGTCGAATAGGCCAGAGTGTGACCAAACCGATAGCCGGTCGACATCATGAATCCATGGTTCTGCGGGAATGCCACAACCTCGATTCCGGCGATGGAAACCGGTTGGAACCAGGACAGGCTCCGGGGCCTGAGGCAAGGCTTGAAAAAGATAGGGTTTCCATCAACAAGTTTAGGGGAATCAAAGACATATGAAAACTTGTCACAAAGATGGTTCAGGTCATTCTCGGTGCCCCAGGCGTCGATTACACGGCGTTGTAGCCGGTTGAGAGCGCGGATATCGTCTATCCCATGGGTGTGATCGGCATGAGTATGGGTGTACAGCACGGCATCGAGCGCGGAAATCCCGGCATCCAGCAACTGGCTGCGAAGATCAGGCCCGGTATCGAGAAGAAGGCTGACATGGTCACGATCTGCGCCCGTCTCCGGGTGATTCCCCTGTTTTGCCCTTCGTTCGGCTCCGTCATCGGTGGCGGGGGCGCTGCGGATCAGGATCGAGGCCCGGCGACGCCTGTTTTTTGGCTCATGGGGGTCGCAGGCTCCCCATTGCTGCCCGATACCCGGAACACCGCTGGCGCCGCCGCAGCCGAGGATGATGGCATGCATGGAGCCTCCTCCCTCCCTTCCTTACGCGACGACGGTGACCGGCAGTTCATCGGGCGAGGCCCGTTGAAACAGGCGGAAGAAGTTGGCGGTCGTCAGGGATGCGAGGGTTCTGCTGTCCATGTCGAGAAGTCCGGCAAGACAGGTCGCGGTATGGGCGGTAAAGGCCGGTTCGTTGCGCTTGCCGCGATGGGGAACGGGCGCGAGATAAGGGGCATCGGTTTCCACCAGAAGCCGGTCATGGGGGACAGCAAGAGCCACCTCGCGAACCGCATGGGCATTCTTGAAGGTGAGAATCCCTGAAAAGGAAAGGGAGAGGCCGCAGTCGATGGCGGTTCCTGCCAGTTCGGCCGAGGCGCTGAAACAGTGAATCAGCCCGGGAAACGGGCCTTCGGCGGTTTCTTCCCGCAGGATGGCCATGGTGGCCTCATCCGCATCGCGGCTGTGGATGATGACGGGCAGACCGGTCTGCCGCGCCGCCCTGATATGGGCGCGGAACACCCATTCCTGAACTGCATCCGGGGCATGGCGATAGTGGAAGTCGAGACCGGTTTCGCCAAGGCCGATCACCTTGGGCCTTTCGGCAAGACGGACCAGATGCCGGGTCAGGGCCCCTTCCCTGTTTTCCTCCGACGCCCCTACCCCGACAAGCGCGCTTTCCGCCTCATGAGGATGGATGCCGACGCTGCACCACAGGCCGGGATGGGCCATGGCCAGGGCATGGAGCGCCTCGAACCTGTCGAGACGCGTGGAGATGCTGAGCATGCCGGCCACACCGGCCTCGCGTGCCCGAACCAGCACCGCATCGCGGTCGTTCTGGAAATCGGGGAAATCGAGATGGCAGTGGCTGTCGATCAGCATCGGGTGTCTCTTGTGCAGAATCCAGTGTGTGGAATCCGGTGTGCGGAGTCTGGTATGCGGTTTGGGCGCTCAGGCCGAATCGGCAAATCTGGGGAAAAGCCCCTCCGGTTTCGGAAGCGTGAGGCCCGGAGTCAGCATGGAATCCGGCCCGAAGCGATCGAAGCCGCGGCATTCGGAAGCGACCGCGAGCTGATCGAGAAGTCGGGATGCCGAATCCGGGATGAAGGGTTGCAAGGCAAGGGCCAGTCGTCTCAGAACCTCGGCAAGAACGTAGAGAACGGTCGCCATGCGTTCCGGGTCGGTCTTGCGCAAAGCCCAGGGCGCCTCGCTGTCGATATACACATCGGCCGCACCAACCACGTCGGTGATGGCCTGCAACGCCTTGTGAAAGGCTTGCGAGGCAAGTTCGTGTCGCAGGGATTCGCAGAGCGCAGGGCCGCACTGGGCCAGCAACGCCTCATCGGCGGGATGGAACGGGCCATGGCTCGGGATCCTGCCATCGCAATTGCGCTGGATCAGCGTCAGGCTGCGCTGCGCCAGATTGCCCAGGCCATTGGCCAGATCGCCGTTGAGACGGCGGACCATCCCGGCATGGCTGAAATCGCCATCCTGACCGAACGGGACTTCCCGCAACAGGAAATAACGTGTGGGATCAAGGCCATAGCGGGCGACCAGATCGTGGGGATCGATCACGTTGCCGAGGGATTTCGAGATTTTCTGCCCCTCGTTGGTCCACCAGCCATGGGCGAACACCCGTCTGGGTGGCTCCAGCCCCGCCGCCATCAGGAAGGCCGGCCAGTAAACGGCATGAAAGCGCAGGATATCCTTGCCAACCATGTGCAGATCGGCGGGCCACCAGCCGGAAAAGGCGACGCCCTCGCGGTCCGGATACCCTGCTGCGGTGATGTAGTTGGTCAGGGCGTCGAGCCAGACATAGATGACATGATCGGGATCGCCCGGAACCGGGATGCCCCAGCGGAAACTGGTCCGGGAGATGGACAGATCCTGAAGCCCCCCCTTGACGAAGCTGATCACCTCGTTGCGGCGGCTTGCCGGGGCGATGAAATCGGGATGGGTCTCGTAGAACTCCAGCAGGCGATCCTGCCAGGCCGACAAACGGAAGAAATAGCTGGGCTCCTTCACCCATTCCACTGGTGCGCCGGTGGGCGCAAGCCGGTTGCCCCCGGCATCGGTGATGAGCTCCGATTCCCCGTAGAAGGCCTCGTCGCGGACCGAATACCATCCTTCATAGGCACCGAGATAGATCTCTCCCCTTTCGGCGAGGGCCCTCCACAGCGCGTGGACGGCCTCAAGGTGGCGCCGTTCGGTGGTGCGGATGAAATCATCGAAGGAAAACGCCATGGCCCGCGCCAGATCGAGAAAGCGGGAGGCATTCGCATCCACGAAATCCTGAGGCGTCCTGCCCGCCTGTTCGGCGGCCTTTTCCACCTTCTGTCCGTGTTCGTCGGTTCCGGTCAGAAACAGAACCTTGCGGCCATCTAGGCGCATGAAACGGGCGAGCACATCGCAGGCCAGGGTGGTGTAGGCATGGCCGATATGGGGCACATCGTTGACGTAATAGATCGGTGTGGTGATGTAGTAGCGTTCCTGCCCGGGGGATTCGCCCTTGTGGGTGGCTTGGGTGGCCATCGAGAATCGCTCCTCGGGATTCGGGTGAAAGACGGATCGCCCCCCGCCCTTCCCCGTTCAGGCCGGGATGGGGGGCCTTGGCAGCATCGCAAAGACGTTCAAAAGCACCTGTCTGCGATCCAGGTTGACGCTGCGGGCGCGTTCGAACAGGCGGCCTGTCTTTTCCCATACCTCCAGCCATTGATCAAGGGTGCCTGCGCCAGCACAACGGGCGATGGCCGCGTCTTCGCCCTCTGTCAGGGCTTGCGGCAACTGGCCAAGGGCCCGGCAGCGGATCAGACGGTTGAGCCACCATCGCAGGAGATCGGAGAAGACCTCGAAGGAATCGTGATCGTGCCCGCCTTCGCCCCCTGATCGCCCAAGCTGATCGGCGAGGGCATGAATCCGGGCAATCTCCGCCCCGCCTGCCGAGGCAAGCAGATCGACCATGGCGCCATAGAGGCGGGTGCCGCCGGCCTCGACCAGGGCCAGGGCCCGGCCGATTGAGCCCTCCCCGAGCCGGGTTGCAAGAAGGCGGTCCGCCTCGTCGAGACCGGGCGCATAGCGGGAAAGCAGGCCGAGGATTTCCGGATCGCCAAGAGGACGCAGGACAAGCCTGCGGCAGCGCGAACGGATCGTAGGAAGCAGGCGCCCCGGTGCGTGAGAGATCAGCAGGATGACGGTTCTGGGCGGCGGCTCTTCCAAAGTCTTGAGAAGGGCATTGGCGGCTTGCCGGTTCATCCATTCCGCGCCGTCGATGATCACGACACGAAAGCCTCGCTCGGCTGCGGTGAGGGAGAGAAAGGTCGAGACGGTGCGCACATCGTCCACCACGATGTCGTTGCGAAGGCGGGTCCCGGCTGTGTTAAGTCCGCGTTCGATGGCAAGCAGATCGGGATGCGACCGCGCGGCAACCTTGCGAAAGACGGGGGAATCCGGCTCCAGAGCAAGGCTGTCCGCTGAATCCGCCGAAGGAACAGCAAGGGCCGCCTGCCCTTCCCCGCTGGCAAGCAGCGCCCGCCCGAAGCGGTAGGCCAGGGTCGCCTTGCCGATTCCCCTTGGGCCGGCGATCAGCCATGCATGATGAATCCTTCCGCCGGCCATGGCATCGAGAATCCGGTTCTCCGCATCCCGATGCCCGACAAGATCGGGATTGGCGCGCGGTTCGGGAAAGTCCGGCGAGACCGTTTCCGCAGGGGC
>JBJHAU010000142.1:0-6235 GCA_050480665.1 Alphaproteobacteria bacterium
CGCCAGTGCACCGGCGCCGCTTCGTCGCCCGGGGCTGTCAGATCGTCGCCAAGAGCCGCGCCCAGTGCCGTCTCGATCCCCGGAACGACCTGCAGGGCATCGATCAGAGGCGGCCAGAGTTCGGCGTCGGGAAGCTTCAGAAGATCGGCGATGGCCTCGGCCTCCGCCTGCAGACGCTGGGCGTCGGTCTCTGCCTCGCGCAGGGTCTTGCGTGCCTCAATCTCCTGGCGTTCGGCCTCGGTGCGGCTTTCTTCCGCGCTGGCGGCTTCGCGGCGCAGGCGTTCCAGCGTTTGCAGATGCGACTCGATCCGGGCATCCAGGGTGGCGACCGCGTCGCTGTTCCCGGAGGATTGGCTCAGGCTGTCATGGGCCTCCTGGGCCTCGCGCAGCCTTTCGCCAAGGCGGGTTCGCCGGGTCTCCAGGGCCGCCTTGCGAGTGTTCAGGGCATTGCGGCGGGCTTCGGCGGCGGCGGCCTCTTCGGTCAGTGCCGCCATCCGGTTTTCCCGGCCGGCGCATTCCTGCCGGACGGTTTCCAGCGCTTCCCGTGCGCGGGCTTCAAGGGCTTCCTCCTGACCTGCGGCTTCGGCGAGGGAGGATTCTTCCTCGCCAAGGCGGGTCGCGGCCGCCTCGGCATCTTCGAGCCGCAGCCTCTCGCGTTCGCGGTCGGCGGCATTCTCCTCAAGCCTTGTCCGGGCAGCCGAGAGGGCGCGGCTGATCCGATCTTCCTCCTCGTCCAGGGCCTTGCGCGCCAGGGTCAGCCGCTGGAGACCGGCCGCAGCCTCGGCTTCCGACTGGCGCAGGGCGGGAAGCCGCTCGGCGGCCTCGGCCTGTCGGGTGGCGGCATCGGCGGCAAGACGGGTGGCTTCGGCCACCAGCTGCAATCGTTGCTGAAGGGCCGCCTCGGCTTCGGACAGGGCGTTCGCGGTCTCGACCCAGCGCAGGTAGAGGACCACCGCTTCCGCCTTGCGAATGTGGTCGGACAGGGCCCGATACCGGACGGCCTGCCGGGCCTGTCGCTTCAGCCCCTGCAACTGGGCGTCCAGTGCGGTGATCACATCGTCCAGACGTTCCAGATTGGCCTCGGCGGCACGCAGGCGCAGCTCGGCTTCATGGCGGCGGGAATAAAGCCCGGTGATGCCGGCGGCCTCTTCCAGGATGGTGCGACGGTTGACCGGCTTGGCCTGGATCAGGGTCTCGATCTGCCCCTGGCTGACCAGAGCCGTGGAGCGGGCGCCGGTCGCCGCATCGGCGAACAGAAGTTGCACGTCGCGGGCGCGCACCTCGCGCCCGTTCAGCCGGTAATGGGAGCCGACGCCGCGTTCGATCCGTCGGGTGATCTCGAGGGAATCGCTGTCGTTGAAGGCGGCGGGTGCGGTGCGGCGCGAATTGTCGAGAAACAGGGTGACCTCGGCGATGTTGCGCGCCGGGCGGTTGCTGGTGCCGCCGAAGATCACATCATCCATGCCTTCGCCGCGAAGCTTGCGCGCGGAAATCTCGCCCATCGCCCAGCGCAGGGCCTCGACCAGGTTGGACTTGCCGCAGCCATTGGGCCCGACGATTCCCGTCATGCCCGGCTCGAACAGGAAGTCGGTCGGGTCGACGAAGGACTTGAATCCGTGAAGGCTCAATCGGTTGAAGTGCACGCTGTCGATCCTGTGGCCCTGAAAGGGGGGGCTCGTGTTGCTGTTGATCCGCCCGTTCCCGGGCATGGCTTCAGGGGCGCGTTCCGCCACCGGCCTGTTCCGGGGCGGCTTCGAGAGCGGCTTCAATGGCCGCGCTCAGGCCGTCAAGGGTTCCGGCCCCGCCGTAGCGATGGCCGTTGATCACGAAGCTTGGCGTCGCGTTGATGCCGAAGACCTCGGCGCCTTCGATCCGATCTTCAAGCGCAGCCCGCTGAACGGCTTCGTCGGCGAGGCAGGAGTCCACATCGCCGCTGCTCATGCCGCCCAGCGCGGCGATGCGGCGCAGGGCCTCAAGCGGATCCTCGGCCGTTGTCCAGGCAGGCTGACGCTGGTAGAGGAGGTCGAGAAAGGCGAAATACCGGTCGGGCCCCGCGCAACGGGCGAGCGCGGCGGCCCGCAGGGCCCAGCCATCCAAAGGGAAGTCGCGATAGACCAGGGCAAGCTGGCCGGTCTTCACGAAGCGTTCCACAAGGGCCGGGCGCACATTGACATGGAAGGTACGGCAATGGGGGCAGGTGAGGGAGGCATACTCGATCATCACCACCGGAGCCTCGCGATCACCGGTCACATGGTCATGGTCGCGAATGCCGGCCGCCATGGCCGGGTCGGCACTGCGCCCGGTCTCGGCGGGCGAGGATGCCGGGCTGACGACAACCCCGCTTGCCGGCGGCCTGAGCCACTGGTAGCCAAGGGCGCCGACAACGGCCAGCACGGATGCGATGCCGAGATAAATCAATATATTACGCATTCATGGGCTCCTTCCCACAAAATATAGCGGTCTCGCACCTGATGCGTCCAGTCCTGAATCCACCCTTGCCGGGGCTGTTGCCGCCCGGATGCTGCCCTGACGCAGCCCTGTCACCGTTTCGGGGCGGGGCCGCGTTCAGGATTTCCCTTCACGTCGCCCCCGGGCCAGGGCCAGGGCCAGCAGTCCTCGGCGCAGGGCGTCATCCTCGGTGGTTCCGATCAGCCGCCGCAGATCCGGGGCAAGTCGGGCTTCTGCCTCGGCCTCTGCCTCGGCCTCGGTTTCCGCCGTCGCCCGGAACGCCTGCGCGCCCGGCCCGGGCGGCGTTGTCCGCCCCACCTCGCCGTGATGCAGGTTCAGTCGGTTGATGGCCTCAAAACCGAAATAGCCGTTGATCCGGGCGATGATCTGCGGCGAGAGATGCTGCACCTCCGTAGCGAAGGCCCCGGTCACCATCAGGTGCAGGGTGCCCTCGCGACGCTTGCCCCGGGGAAAGATCACCCGCGACGGGCGCGTGTGATCGCAGAGCGGGCGGCCGACGATCTCCGGCCAGCGGGTCACGATGGCCGATTCCGCGAAACCGCGTCGACGCAGCGAGGGGCCGGCCACCCGCTCGACACATTGGGCCAGGCTTGAAAGGCCGCGTCGAGTTCGGGCGGGCATCATGGCACAAGGCTTCCTTCGGCTCCCGGAGCGTTGGCGATGCCGCGCCCGCACCCGCGCCGGGCCGAATCGCTTCGGCACATCGCGTATCTTCCTGTTGCCGCCCGGTTCATCTTCGCCCGGTTCATCCTGTTCACCATGTGCGCTTCCCTCTGTCCGCAAAGGCTGCCTGCCCCGCCCGCGCCGCGTGTGCGTATCGTGCGCCTGGCGCGCACATATCGTGCAAGAGGGCGAAAAGGGATGATCGTGGCATCCCGTTCGCGTTCGCGGCATCATGGCCCGATCATGGCGCCCGGAAAAGCCCCGAATGCATCCTGCCCCAAGGCATTCTCCCTGAAGATCGAAAGGTCGAGAAGGGCGGATCATCTGCGTACGCTTCTTGCCTGGTACGATCAGCACCGCCGCGAGCTGCCATGGCGGGCGGATCCGGGCCGTATTCCCGATCCCTACCATGTCTGGCTGTCCGAGATGATGCTGCAACAGACAACGGTGGCCGCGACGATCCCCTATTTCCGGCGGTTTCTTGAACGCTGGCCGAATATCTTCGCCCTTGCGGACGCCTCGCTCGAAGAGGTTCTGGTGGCCTGGCAGGGGCTTGGATATTACCGGCGGGCGCATCATCTGCATCGTGCCGCGCGATGGATCGTCGAAGCAGAGGGCGGAAGGTTCCCCGGTGATGAGGCGGCGCTGCGAACACTTCCGGGTGTCGGGGCCTACACGGCGGCGGCCATGGGCGCCATTGCTTTCAACCAGCCGACGGTGGTGGTGGATGGCAATGTCGAAAGGGTGCTGGCGCGCCTGTTCGCCGTGGAACGCCCGTTGCCGGAAGCCCGAGCGGAGCTTCATGCCCTGGCGGCGGCACTCGCCCCGAAGGAACCTGCGGAACGCCCCGGCGATTATGCCCAGGCGATGATGGATCTGGGAGCAACCCTGTGCCGTCCACGCAACCCGGACTGTGCCCGTTGTCCCCTTCGGGGGGGCTGCGCCGCCGGGGCCAGCGCGGATCCAGCCCTGTGGCCGAAACGCCGCCCGCGCCCGCCGCGCCCGACCCGCCATGCCATCGCCTGGTTCGCCCGCGATCCCAAAGGCAGGATCCTGCTGCGAAGGCGCCCGCCTGAAGGCCTTCTGGGGGGCATGATGGAGGTGCCCTCGACCGAATGGCAGGAAACACCCCCCGATCTTGCCGATGCGCCCTTCGCCGCCGACTGGAGGCTCGTCGGGCCGCCCGTGGTTCATGTCTTCACCCATTTCCGTCTCGAAATCCGTCTGGCCCGGGCCAGTCTTCCGGCATCGGCACGCGCCCGCTTCGGCGACAGCGCCTGCTGGATCGCCCCGGATGCCCTTCACCTTCAGGCCTTGCCGAGCGTGATGCGCAAGCTGTGCCGTCAGGGGCTTGCCCCGAGGCTCTGACGGGGTGTGCCGTGTGGCATCATGCGGCTTGTCACGATGCCGGCGGCAGCGTTTCGCACCGGTCCGGATATGCCGGAGAGAGGCGACGCGGCCGGGAAGAATCCGGAGCTCAGGAGGGGGCCGGGATCGGCCGGGCGGCGGGTTTGGCTGCGGCGGGGGTGCCGAGTCCTGCGGTCTGAAGATCCGCCCGCAGGCGCTGGCGCAGGATGTCGATGGGCATCGCCCGCTCGCCATTGCCGAAATGCCAGAATGTCCATCCGTTGCAGGCGGAAAGCCCCTGGACATGGGCGCCGACCCGATGGATCGAACCGCTGATCCCGTCGGCGACAAGCGAACCATCGGCCCGGATCCGCGCCGCCCGGCGCCGCTGGACATCGGTGAGGATGTCTCCGGGATTGAGCAGGCCTCGTTCGACCACCCAGCCGAAGGGAATCCGGGGCTCCCGCTTTCGTGTCGTGATCCGGAGATCGTTCCCGTCCAGCGGCTGGATGGCGCGAATGCGGGCCTCGGCCACGGCGGCATAGGCGGCCTCGCGCTCGATCCCGATGAAGCCGCGGCCAAGCTTGCGGGCGACGGCCCCGGTGGTGCCGGAGCCGAAGAAGGGATCAAGCACCACATCGCCGACCCGGGTGGATCCCAGAAGAATCCGGTAGAGCAGGGCTTCGGGCTTCTGGGTGGGGTGGGCCTTGACGCCCTTGTGGCGGAGGCGTTCGGAACCGGAACAGATCGGGATCGTCCAGTCGGAACGCATCTGGAGATCCTCGTTGGCGGCCTTCAGGGCCTCGTAGTTGAAGGTGTAGCCCTTCACCTCGGGCGATTTGGCGCACCAAAGCAGCGTTTCATGGGCGTTGGTGAAGCGCCGCCCCCGGAAGTTGGGCATCGGGTTGGACTTGATCCAGACAATGTCGTTCAGGATCCAGAAGCCCAGATCCTGAAGGATGGCGCCGACCCGATAGATGTTGTGGTAGCTGCCGATCACCCACAGGGTGCCGTCGTCCTTCAGAACCCTTCGGGCGGCGGTCAGCCAGCGGCGGGTGAAGGCGTCATACGCCTCCAGACTGGGGAACTTGTCCCAGGCCGCATCCACGGCATCGACCCTGGTGTTGTTGGGACGGATCAGATCGCCCTGCAGCTGAAGGTTGTAGGGCGGATCGGCGAAGATCATGTCCACCGCGCCTTCGCGCAGGCAGTTCATGATTTCGACCGAATCGCCAATCAGGATTTCGCCGGTGAGGTCAGAGCTGTCTTGATCCATCGCCGGAGTCTGCGCGAGGCAACCGGTTCAGTCAAGAATCTTTGTTGGGAATCAATATCTTAGACCAATATGAAGGAGTCGCCTGCCGTCGCGGCACTAGATGTTGTGGAGAAGTTTGCGGACCGGCGCAAAACTTCGCCGATGATGCGGTCCCGGCCCATGCAGGGCCAGGGCCTCGGCATGGGCGCGGGTGCCGTAGCCGAAATGCCGGTCGAACCCGTATCGGGGGGAGTCCTTCTCCAGAAGGCGCATCATGCGGTCACGTTCGGTCTTGGCGATGATGGAAGCGGCAGCAATGGACAGGGCGCGGCTGTCACCCTTGGCCAGACAGCGTTGCGCGCAGGCCAGGGGCGGGGCGACGGTGCCGTCGACAAGCGCCCAATCGGGGGGCGTGGTCAGGGCTTCGACGGCCCGGCGCATGGCCAGCAGGGTGGCGCGGAGGATGTTGAGACGATCGATCTCCTCCACCTCTGCGAGGCC
>JBJHAU010000143.1:0-6175 GCA_050480665.1 Alphaproteobacteria bacterium
GCGCATAATCCAGCGGTCCCGGCAAGGCCAGCGGAACCAGAACCCTGACCCGTGCCCGCAGGGCGGCGGGCGACGTCCGATCCTCCGAGGGATGGCCCCGGCCGGATGTATCCTCGCCGGACCGATCGTCACTGGTTCTTCGCGCGTGCATCTTCTACACTGTAGCGGCAGGCGGTTCGCCATGCCACGACTCCCGGATCGCCGCCCCTGGCGACCGGGGTGCAGGTTTTATGGCCTGTGGGCGTTCTGCCGCCATTCCATCCGCAACCCGGGATTGCAGGGCCGCCATGAAGTTCTTTCTCGATACCGCCGATCTTGCCGAGATTCGCGACCTGGCCGCCACCGGCCTGGTCGACGGAGCCACCACCAACCCGTCGCTGATCGCCAAGGCCGGCGGCGACTTCCTTGAAACGGTGGCCGAGATCTGCGCCCTCATTCCCGGCCCGGTTTCGGCCGAGGTCACCGCGCTCGATGCCGAGACCATGCTGAAGGAAGGCCGAAAGCTTGCGGCCATCGCCCCGAACGTGACGGTGAAACTGCCCCTGACGCCAGACGGATTGCGCGCCTGCAAGGTGCTGTCCGACGAGGGAACCGCAGTGAACGTGACCCTGTGCTTTTCCGCCGGTCAGGCCATTCTGGCCGCCAAGGCCGGCGCCCGCTTCATTTCGCCCTTCGTGGGCAGGCTCGATGATATCGGCCTCGACGGCATGGCCCTCATCGAGGAGATCTGCGCCATCTACAAGGCCCAACCCGCCTTCCGGACGGAGGTTCTGGTAGCCTCGGTGCGCCATGTCGGCCATGTCATCCGCGCCGCCCGCCTCGGGGCCGATGTGGTGACCCTGCCTCCCTCGGTGCTGCGCGCCCTCTATCAGCATCCGCTGACCGACAAGGGTCTCGCCGCCTTCCTTGCCGACTGGCAAAAGACCGGGCAATCGATTCTGGATCCGCAGGCCTCGCCCGGGGCCGCGCGATGACGGGCAAGGGATCATGACCCGGGCTGGAAGACGCGGCATGGCGCCAGCCTCCGGCGCTGCCCGGCCGGAACCGGACGACAGCGCCCGCATCGGCGCCTTTCTTGAACACCATCCGGAATTCCTGCTCGATCATCCCGAGGTTCTGGCCGCCTTGCATCGCCGCCTCGGCGATGGCATCGTCGATTTTCAGGGCGCGCTGATCGATCGCCTGCAAAGAAACAACGCGGCCCTTGACGAGGCCCGCTGTGCCCTTCTCGAGCGAAGCCGAACCCTGCTCGCCTGCCAGGCCCAGGTGCATGAGGCCGTGCTGGCCATGATGGACTGCCAGAGTTTCCCGCAGCTGATCGAAACCATCACCACCGATCTTGCGATGCTTCTGGATCTCGATGTCACGGTGCTGGCGATCGAAAGCGCCATGGCCATCGACGCCCGACAGATCACCGATATCGTCATCCTTGGCCCCGGCACGGTGGATTCGCTGATCGGCAATGGCGTCCGCCTCCTGCTGCGCGAGGAGGCCGAAGCCTCCGCCCGCCTCTATGGCGGGGCGGCAGGGCTGGTGCGTTCCGAGGCGCTGATCCGCCTTCAGCCCGGCAAGGATGCCCCGACCGGGCTTCTTGCGCTCGGTTCAAGGCGCCCGGGGCGGTTTTCCGACGATCAGGGCAGCGCGCTCTACGGCTTTCTGGGCAGCGCCGTCGAAAAGGCCATCCGCTCATGGCTGATCCCGGACGAAGCCTGAACCGCTCCACCCCGCCCGAAGGCCTGCCCGTCGATACCGCCCTCGGCGTGGCCATCGACGAATGGTGGCAATGGCTTTCCCGGGAACGTCGCATGGCCGCCAATACCCTGGCCGCCTATGGTCTGGATCTTCGCGAATTTTTTCTGTTCATGGCCCAGCATGCCGGAGGCACCATCGACCTTGCGACGCTGGAGTCGCTGCGCGTCGCCGATTTCCGGGCCTGGCTGGCCGCCCGGGCCCGACGCGGGCTGTCTCCGGCCTCAACCGCCCGGGCCCTTGCCTGTCTGCGCGGCTTTTTCAAGCGCCTGAACCGCCTGGGGCTCGTCGGCAACACCGCATGGGCCGCCCTGAAAACCCCGAAACAGCCTCGCCCGGTGCCCCGTCCCCTCTCCGAAACCGATGCCCGCGCCACCCTTGATGCCGCCGCGAACGGGGCCGCCCTGCCCTGGATCAGCCGGCGCGATGTGGCCCTGCTCAGCCTGCTCTACGGGGCCGGGCTTCGCCTTGGCGAGGCTCTGGCCCTGACGGTCGCGGATCGGCCGAGGGGAGATTCGCTGCGGGTGATCGGCAAGGGACAGAAAGAGCGGGTGGTGCCGATCCTTCCGGTCATCCGTGAGGCCATCGAATCCTATCTGGCCATCCGCCCCCATCCGGCGACCGGGGAATCACCGCTTTTTGTCGGGGTGCGGGGCGCCCGCCTCAATCCCGCCCAGGCTCAGGCAATGATGCGCGGCCTGCGCCACCGCCTTGGTCTCGGCGCCACGGCCACCCCCCACGCCTTGCGCCACGCCTTCGCCACCCACCTTCTGTCGGCAGGCGGCGATCTTCGCAGCATCCAGGATCTGCTGGGCCATGCCTCGCTTTCGACCACCCAGCGATACACTGCGGTCGATGCAAGGCGGCTTCACGATATCGTTGATCGCTTCCACCCGCGCGCGCGCTGATCCCCGCGCGGCCCCCAAGGGCCAACGCCACCCGCCATCCGGCCCCGAGGCCTAGAGATGGATGGGATGGCCGGCGACCGCGAGGGCCGCCTCCTTGACCGCCTCGTTGAGGGTCGGATGGGCATGGCAGGTACGGGCCAGATCCTCTGCCGAAGCCCCGAATTCCATGGCCAGGGCCAGTTCGGCGATCAGGGTTCCGGCATCGGGGCCCAGAATATGGGCGCCGAGAATCCGATCGGTCGCGGCATCGGCCAGAATCTTGACGAAGCCGTCCGCATCGCCATTGGTGCGGGCCCGGGGTGTCGCCTGGAACGGAAACTTGCCGACGCGATAGGCGATGCCCGCCTGCTTCAGCTGCTCTTCGGTCTTGCCCACGGTCGCCGCCTCGGGATGGGTATAGACCACCCCGGGAATCGCGTCGTAATTCACCGAAGGTTTCTGGCCGGCAAGAATCTCGGCCACGGTTTCCCCTTCCTGCATCGCCTTGTGGGCCAGCATCGGTCCGGGAATGACATCGCCCACCGCATGGATTCCCGGCACCGAGGTCTGGAAACGGGAATCGACGGTGATGAACCCGCGCTCATCCATGGCCACGCCGACCGCCTTCAATCCCAGGCCATGGGTATAGGGCGTGCGCCCGATGGCCAGAAGCACCGCATCGGCGCGAAGCTCTTCGCTGTCGCCGCCCTTGGCCGGGGCCACGGTCAGGATCACGCCGCGCGGCGTGGATCGGGCGGCAAGCACCTTGGTGCCGAGACGGAACGCCATTCCCTGGCGTTCGAGCTGGCGATGCATCTGCCGGGCCAGTTCGCCATCCATGGCCGGCAGGATGGTCTCGAGGAATTCGACGACGGTGACCTCGCTGCCAAGACGCCGCCAGACCGATCCCATTTCAAGACCGATATAGCCCCCGCCGATAACCACAAGGCGCTTCGGCACCTTGGTGAGCCCCAGCGCCCCGGTGGAGGATAGCACCCGCTTCTCGTCGATCTCGACCCCCGGAAGCCGTGCCACATCGGAACCTGTGGCGATCAGGATAGACGTTGCCTCAAGACGATCCCTGGCCTTGCCGTCCACATGAAGCACCACCTTGCCGGGCGCCGTGATCTCGGCCTTGCCCTTCAGCCAGGTCACCTTGTTCTTCTTGAATAGGAAGGCGATGCCCTCGGTCAGGCCGCGGACCACCTCTGCCTTGCGCGCCTGCATGGCGGCAAGATCCGCCTTCACCCCGGAAACCGTGATTCCCAGCTCGGCGAAATGGCCGGTCGCCTCTTCCAGCTTCTCGGTCGCATGAAGCAGCGCCTTCGAGGGAATGCAGCCGACATTGAGGCAGGTTCCGCCCAGGGCATCGCGCTTGTCGATGCAGGCCACCTTCATCCCCAGCTGGGCGGCGCGGATCGCCGCGACATAGCCGCCGGGGCCGGCGCCGATGACGATCAGATCGAAGCGGGTCTCGGTATCGGCCATCTCAGACATCCAGAAGAATACGTTCGGGGTTCTCGATGCATTCCTTGATCCGCACAAGGAAGGTCACCGCTTCACGGCCATCGACGATGCGATGATCGTAGCTGAGGGCAAGATTCATCATCGGCCGGATTTCCACCGCATTGCCGACGGCGATCGGACGATTGACGATCGCATGCATCCCGAGAATCCCCGATTGCGGAGGATTGAGGATCGGTGTCGACAACAGCGATCCATAGATCCCGCCATTGGTGATGGTGAAGGTGCCGCCCTGAAGATCCTCGATCGCCAGCTTGCCGGTCCGGGCCCGGCCGGCCAGATCGAGAATGGCCTGTTCGATTTCGGCAAAGCCGAGGGAATCGGCATCGCGCAGAACCGGAACGACAAGCCCGCTCTCGGTCGCCACCGCCACGCCGATGTCGTAATGGTTCTTGTAGACGATATCGTTGCCGTCGATCTCGGCATTGACCGCCGGAATCTCCCTGAGCGCGACAACGCAAGCCTTCACGAAGAAGGACATGAAGCCAAGCTTCACCCCATGCTTGGCGACAAAGGCATCCTGGATCGAGGCCCGCGCCGCCATCACCGCCGTCATGTCCGCCTCGTTGAAGGTCGTGAGCATGGCCGCGGTGTTCTGCGCCTCCTTGAGACGTTCGGCAATGCGCCGGCGCAGACGCGTCATCGGCACCCGCTCTTCCCGGGGGCCCGCCGGCCTTGCTGCCGCCGGGGATGCAGCCTGAGGCTCGGCCCTGGCTGGCGCTTCCAGGAAGGCGAGAACATCGCCCTTGGTCAGCCGCCCATCCTTGCCGCTGGCCGGAATCTGCGAAGGATCAATCTGGTTTTCCACCACCAGCTTTCGCACCGCAGGCGAAAGGGGAAGCCCCGCCGCCTCGGCCACGGGGCGCGGCCCCGAAGCGGGGGCAGGGGTTTCCGTGGCGGGCCTTGCCGCGCTCTCCACCTTCGGGGCCGGGGCCGAAGCCGGGGTCGAAGCCGGGGTCGAAGCCGGGGCCGCCTTCGCGGCGGATGGCGTGGCGCTGGCCGATTCGTCGATCACCCCGATCACGGCGCCAACCTCCACCTCGGCGCCGGCCGGGGCATCGATCCGGGTCAGAACGCCTGCGGCCTGGGCGTTGATCTCGACCGAGACCTTGTCGGTTTCCAGTTCGGCGAGGGGCTCATCAACAGCAACGGCCTCGCCCTCGGCCTTGAACCATTTGGCGACGGTCGCCTCGGTGACGGATTCTCCCAGAGCGGGAACGATGATTTCGGTGGTCATGATCTTTCCTTTTCCCCCGTTCGGAATGGCCGCGCCGCGGGCGCCGCTTCAACGCTTCAGACGCGGCCTGCAGGGACCTTCTGCCGCCCGCGCCGAGCCTTGCCGCCCCGGGTGCCGCCGGCAGACTTCGCCGCCGTCGATCGGGGCGAGGATTTCTTCGTGGAAGGCGTCTTGGTCAATGCCGCCGTCTTGGCCGCTGATCCTGTCTTGGCCGATAAACCTGCCTTGCCCGATGATCCTGCCTTGGCAAGGGCCGCACCCTTCGAGGCCCGGCTTCTCGACTGCGCCGCAAGGATTGCCGGGCGGGCGCCGCTTCGGCCCATACCCTTCGCATCCTGATCGGCGATGGTAAGGGCGGCATCGATCACCCTGGCCTGTTCCTTTTCGTGACGGCTGAGAACACCCGTGGCCGTGGCCGCCGATTCCGGCCGTCCGGCGTAAAGCGGACGCCTCGCCGCCCCGTCAATCTGGGACAGGACATCCTCGATCCGCCGATCCACGAAGGACCAGGCCCCCATGTTCCACGGCTCTTCCTGGCACCAGACCACATCCGCCGCCGGATAGCGGGCCAGCTGTTCGGCCAGCGAGCGCACCGGAAACGGATAGATCTGCTCAAGACGGACAAGGGCGATATCGTCGATCCCGCGCTCGCTGCGCGCGGCCAGCAATTCATAGAAGATCTTGCCGCTGCACAGCACCACCCTCTTCACCTTGCTGTCGGGACCAAGGGGTCCGGGATCGGGAAGCACCCGATGAAAACTGGTGCCCGGCCCCATGT
>JBJHAU010000144.1:0-6171 GCA_050480665.1 Alphaproteobacteria bacterium
AAAGACCGGGCAGAGCTGCCCCGATTTTCATGTGGAACCGCTGGGCGATGTCGACTGGCTTGCGCTGAACCGGGCCCAGTTTCCCCCGGTGCGCGCCGGACGCTTTCTGGTATGCGGCAGCCATGTCGATCCGGACCGGATCGAGGGTCAAGATCGGGATCCGGATCATGGGCTGGTGGTGCTGCGTGTGGATGCCGGCCCGGCCTTCGGCTCCGGCACCCATGAAACCACGCGAGGATGCCTGCATGCCATCGGCGATCTTCTGGAGGAATGGCGGTTCCGTCGCGCCCTCGATCTCGGCTGCGGATCGGGGATTCTGGGCCTTGCCCTTGCGCTGGGTTCCGGGGTGCAGGTGGTCTGCGCCGACAGCGATCCGGTTTCTGTCGCGACGGCGAAGGAGAATGCGGAAAGGAACGGGGTGGACCACCTGGTCGAGGTGCGTCTGGCCGACGGGCCGGATCCGGGGCTGGCTGCGGAGGGAGGGTTCGATCTTGTGGTGGCCAATATTCTGGCCGAACCGCTGATCGCCTTCGCCCCGCGTATGGAGGGGATTCTCGCAGGGCAGGCCCTGGTGATCCTCTCCGGGCTTCTGGCCTCACAGGAAGAGGCCGTGCTTGAAGCCTATCGCGGGGTGGGGTTCCGGCTTCGCAGGACCATCGCGCTGGGGGACTGGAGCACGCTGATCCTGGATCACTGACGTCACGGGATCGCCGGGATCAGGGACAAGCTGGCGGGATCACGACGGGGTCGGTGTCGGGGTGCGCACGGGCACCACGGGCCTGACCCGGATCCGGGCTCGTCCGGGAAAGCGTCTGCTCAGCGGGCGATCAGGCCAGCCTCGCGGGCGACATGCGCGGCGATTTCAGACCTTTTCAGGCCCATCTCGGCAAGGCGGGCATCGTCGAGAGCATCAAGGGCCTCGCAGTGCCGGCTGCAGGCGAAGGCCTGGCTCAGCAGCCTGGGAAGGCTCTGGGTCAGGAACTTCAGGGTGTTGGAGACGATGCGGGCTTCCTTGCTGTAGGGAAGATCAGCCGCGCTCTGGGAAAGAATCGAATGGTCGGTCATGGGAATAGTCCTTGGTCGCGTTCCTTGGGCATTTCTGGTTTCGGCCCGGGCTTCGCCCGTGTGTCACTCGGGACCGGTCACCCTTTCGAAAAGCCCTCCTGCAAAATTCCGGTTTCTTCTTGGTGTTCTGTTTAGCGTTCTGTCTCGATTTTCATCGATCGAGCCCGACCGGTGTTTCTGTGTTCAGCGCCAGATCGGAGCGCTTCAATCCGTCTCGATGGCGTGTCCCTTATATGCCTCAGGAAGCGGCAAAGGGCTCGTGCTGATTGCGCGACCAAGACATGCATAATTTGCATGTCTTGGGTAACACGCCGTTCATCTCTTCAATCTTTCCTGGTGGAGGGGCGATGGGCTGTCGTCCCGTGGAGATCCCTGCGGCTCAGGCCCATCATGGCCAGGGCCAGATCTTCCTGGGTCAGATAGATCGGGGAAGCCTGCTGGGCACGAAACGCTGCCGCAATCCCTGAGGCCATGGTGGCGAGAACATCCCAGGCCTCGGAAAGATGGCCGCGAAGGCCATGAAATCCGGGTAATGTGATGGTGTTGTGAGAAAGGGCATGTTCGGTCATTGTCGTATCCTCTTCCTATGCGGATCGCGGAAAGGCCGGATCCGAATCCACAGTGGTTCTGGTGTCTCCTACGTTTCCGGATCGAAAGCGGATGATCGATCCGGAACCTCCCCGCCGGGATGCGGTGTTGTTTTCCTGTCCATGCTGCCGGCCGCGCCGTAACGCGGTTTCCATCAGAACCTGGCCGGTGCCGCCTTTATCCACAGGGTTCGGGGACAGTCGCGAAGCGCTCTCACAGAACCTTGAAAGGATGGTGAACAGAGCGTTAACATTGATTCACATGGATAAAATCTGTTGTTCAAGAGATAGGATGATTCCCGGGAAAGAACATCTGCCGATCCGGTCGGGCAGCCATGCGAATGGCGCATGACACTCTGGCAGCCGGATTGCGTCCTTTCTGGGAGAAGCTCTTCAGCGGAACGCCTTCGGGCCCTTGCCATTCGGGCTTGCGCCCCCTAGCTTCCGCAGATGACCAGACAGGCCGGACCAGAGATCGAAACGCGCGGCAAGGGGGCCCGGGCCGGGCTTGGCCCGGTGCCACGCCGCAAGACGGGCAAGGAGGCCCCGACCACCCTTGCCAACCCGGCGACCCCTGCTGCCCGCCTTGCCGCCTTGCGCGCAGCCCTTGTTCGGGACAGGCTCGACGGTGTGGTTCTCACCCGCTCGGATGCGCATCTCGGCGAATATGTGCCGCCGTCCGAGGAACGGCTTGCCTGGCTGACCGGGTTCAGCGGTTCGGCCGGGCTTGCGATCGTGACCCGGAAGCATGCCGCCCTGTTTGTCGATGGCCGCTACACGCTTCAGGCTCATCGCGAGGTGGCGGGCAGCGGCTTTTCCATTCATCCCCTGGCATCGGGGCGGCCCGAGGCGTGGCTCACCATGAATCTGGGGGCTCTCGGTGCGGCCCCGCGTCTCGGCCACGATCCCTGGCGTCTGAGCGTGCGGGCATCGAGGGGGTTTGCCGCCGCCCTCGAACCGCTGGGGGCGGCCTGGGTGCCCCTTGCGGTCCATCCTGTCGACCGGCTGTGGACGGATCGCCCTCCTGCCCCGGCAAGTCGCCCCTTTCTCCTTGCCCAGCGTCATACCGGGGAAGGCAGCCCTGGCAAGCGGCGGCGGCTTGGGGCGGCGCTTGCGGCATCAGGGGTGGAGGCGGCCATTCTGGTCGCGCCCGATTCAATCGCCTGGCTTCTCAACTGGCGGGCGGCGGATCTGCCCCATGCCCCGGTGGCCCTGGCCTTCGCCATCCTGCACAGGGATCGAAGCGTGGATGTGCTGATCGCGCCGGAACGAATCGATGCGGCCCTGGCCCGCCGGCTTGGGCCGGAGGTGCGTTTTCATCCGCCCGGCGCGTTTCCCGATCTTCTGGACGCTCTGGGTCAAAACAGGAAGGCCGTGGCGCTCGATCCCGAGCGCAGCCCCGCCTGGATCGAGCGTCGCCTGCGCCGCGCCGGCGCAAAAATCGTCGAGGCTCAGGATCCCTGCCTGCTGCCCAAGGCCTGCAAGAATACCGTGGAGATTGCGGGCATGCGGGCCGCCCACCGTCGCGATGGTGCCGCGCTCGTGCGCTTTCTGGCCTGGCTCGACCGCACGGCTCCGAAAGGGGGGATTCTGGAAAGCATGGCCGCGGCCCGTGTCGACGCCGAGCGGGCGAAGGATGCCCTTTTCCTCGGCTGGTCCTTCCCGACCATCAGCGGCGCCGAGGGCAACGGGGCCATCGTGCATTATCGGGTCAGTCCCGAAACCGACCGTCTTCTTCGTCCCGGGGCCGTTTTTCTTGTCGATTCCGGCGGACAGTATCGCGACGGCACCACCGATGTGACCCGCACGGTGCTGATCGGCGGCCCCGGATCGCGCCCCGGCCGGGATTTGCGCGAGGCCTTTACCCGGGTTCTGAAAGGCCATATTGCCCTCGCCCGGGTGCGGTTTCCCGCAGGCGTCAATGGCGGACAGATCGATGCCCTGGCCCGCCGGTTCCTGTGGCAGGCCGGTCAGGATTACGATCACGGAACCGGGCATGGTGTGGGCCATGCCCTGAATGTTCATGAAGGTCCCCAGAGGATCGGACAGAGCGGCGGCGGAGCGCCTCTGGAACCGGGGATGGTGGTGTCCAACGAACCGGGATTCTATCGCAAGGATGCCTTCGGGATCCGGATCGAGAACCTGATGGTGGTGCGTGAGGACGGGAAGGGCGAAGGGGGCCGTCGGATGCGGGCCTTCGAGACCCTGACCCTTGCACCGATCGATCGACGGCTGATCATGGTCGCCGCCCTCGACAGGGAGGAAAAGGCCTGGCTCGATGCCTATCACGCCCGCGTCCTGAAGGAGATCGGCCCGGCCCTCGATCCCCGCGACCGGCGCTGGCTGGAACGGGCGACGGCGCCTCTTCAGGGCGGGAAGGATGGACGGGACAAAAGGAAAAGGGGGTGAGCCAGGACGGGAGGGAAACAGGCACAGGAACGCTCGACAACGGATGGGCCGGACAGGTTCCGATCCCGTCTCGTCACGCACCGATCCCGGTTCTTCGCTTCAGCCTTCCGCTCTACCGCCAGGGCTTCAGCCTTCTGCGAGGGCGAGGAAGTCATCCTCGGTCAGCACCGTCACGCCGAGCTCCTGCGCCTTTCTCGCTTTCGATCCTGCATCGGCGCCGATCACGAGGTAATCGGTCTTTTTCGAGACCGACCCCGCCACCCGCGCCCCCAGGCTTTCGGCCCGCGCCTTGGCTTCCTTGCGCCCCATGGTGGCCAGTGCGCCGGTAAAGACCACGGTCTTTCCGGCGAAGGGGGTATGGGTGGTGTTCCGGGGGGCCACGTCCGTGACTGTCAGAAGGGATTCAAGGTCGTCGAGAATCTCGCGATTGTGAGGTTCCGCGAAGAATCCGATCAGGTCGTCGGCCATGGAAGGGCCGATGCCGTCGAGGGCGGTCAGGTCGCCATAGGCGTCCGATTCGTGGTTGGCGGCTTCGGTCATCGCCTGGCGCCATGCCGAGAGGCTGCGATAGGCCCGCGCCAGAAGCCTGGCCGTTGCCTCGCCGATCTGGCGGATCCCCAGCGCATGGATGAAGCGGTCGAGCGGAAGGCTGCGGCGTGCCTCGATGGCAGCAAGCAGGTTGTCGACCGATGTTTCCGCCCAGCCTTCGCGCCGGATCAGGGCCTCGCGGTGCCGGGCGAGGCGGAAGATGTCGCCGGGGGTGCGGATCAGGCCATCCTGCCAGAACGCCGCGACATGCCGGGCCCCAAGGCCTTCGATATCGAAGGCATCGCGGCTGACGAAATGGCGCAGGCGTTCCACCGCCTGCGCCGGGCAGATCAGCCCGCCGGTGCAACGCCAGGCCACCTCGCCCTCCTCGCGCACGGCCAGCGAACCGCAGGCCGGACAATGGCGGGGAAAGAGATAGGGACGGCTGGATTCGGGGCGCTTTTCAGGAAGAACGGCAACCACCTGGGGGATGACGTCGCCAGCCCGCTGGACAATCACCGTGTCTCCCTCGCGGACATCCTTGCGGCGGATTTCATCCTCGTTGTGCAGGGTCGCACGGCTGACCACCACACCACCGACCGTGACCGGGGCAAGATGGGCGACCGGTGTCAGCGTGCCGGTGCGTCCGACCTGAATGTCGATCCTTTCCAGCACGGTTTCGGCCTGTTCGGCGGGGAATTTGTGGGCGATGGCCCAGCGTGGGCTGCGGCTGACCTGACCAAGGCGGGCAACCCAGTCGAGCCGGTTCACCTTGTAGACGACACCGTCGATATCGAAGTCGAGCGTGGCGCGCCTTGCTTCCAGCTGCCTGTAGGTTTCCAGCAACGCCATGGCGTTGCGGCAGAGAGAGGCCTCATTCAGGGGAAATCCCCAGCCGGCGAGCCGCATGCGGGCCTCTTCCAGGGTCTGGCCGAGCGGTTCCGAGACCTCGCCCCAGGCATAGGCGAAAAGGCGCAGCCTTCGCGAGGCGGTGATGGCGGGATCAAGCTGGCGTAACGATCCCGCCGCAGCGTTGCGAGGATTGGCGAAGACCTTGGCGCCTGCCTCGATCTGGCGGGCGTTGAGGGCGGCGAACTCGGTCTTGCTCATGTAGACCTCGCCGCGCACTTCAAGGATGTCGGGCCAGTCGCGGCCTGCAAGCCGGGCGGGAACCTCGTCCAGGGTGCGCAGGTTTTCGGTGACATTCTCGCCGGTGGTGCCATCGCCCCGGGTTGCGGCCGAGACAAGATGACCCTCCTCGTAGCGCAGGGAGATCGAAAGACCATCGATCTTCGGTTCGGCAAGAAACGCAACCTCGTCTTCGTCCTGAAGATTCAGGAAGCGCCGGATGCGGGCCACGAACTCTTCGATATCACCCGGCGAGAAGGCATTGTCGAGGGAGAGCATGGGCACCGCATGGCGCACCTTGCCGAACCCCGATACCGGGGCGGCGCCCACGCGCCTCGACGGGCTGTCATCGCGAACCAGATCGGGAAAGCGGGCCTCGATGGCCGCGTTGCGGACGCGAAGCGCATCATAGTCGGCATCGGAAATTTCGGGATCGTCCTCGCCATGATAGAGC
>JBJHAU010000145.1:0-6146 GCA_050480665.1 Alphaproteobacteria bacterium
CATTGCCGCCCGCGAGAGCGCGGCCCTGACCGTCATCTGGCACATCCTGCGCGGCTGGTACCGGGGCGAGGATCCGCTGACACCGGGAAGCCTGGCCGAACGCACCGGCATTGCCCTGCCCCTGGTACAGGCGGTTCTCGCGCAGATGGTGGAAACCGGCCTTCTGGAACGGGGCGGATCGGGGCGCGAGGCCTGTCTTCCCGCCCGCCCGCCGGAAACCGTGACCATCGCCGCCCTGCGCCAGGCCATTCGCGGCTGCGGCAGCGATGCCGAGGGTGAACGGCTTCCGCGCCTCTCCCTCGCGGCAGGCCCCGATGGCGTGCCGCCTGCCGCCCTGTTCGCTGCCCCGGAACACCGGCCGGTCTGGCAAAGGCCAAGGCCATCCATGCCGGCGCCGCCGGAACCGGTAGCTGCGCTGATGGCGCGCATGGATCAGGCGGTGGATGCGGATCTGGAAGGCATGACCCTGAAGGATCTGGCCGCCCTGCCGGAACCGGAAGCCGCGACGACAGCGCCGGGCGCCGCTTCCGCTTCCGCTTCCGCTTCCGCTTCCACTTCCGGGCACGAGCCGATTGCACATGGGCCGCCTTTGGCGTAACGTGCCTGCCGCACCGGGACAGGCGCTTGCCGCCTCCCGCCCCTTCCCGGGCTTGCCCCGGCAGGACAAGGCACCCGTAGCTCAGCTGGATAGAGCGCTGCCCTCCGAAGGCAGAGGTCAGAGGTTCGAATCCTCTCGGGTGCGCCATCTTCTTTTCGGAACATGCATTCTCTTTTCGGGGCTTGTCGTGGCCGCTGCCGGATGCCGCCGGAGGGCACAGCAGCCCATTGTGGTTGCGCACAGGGGTGCCTGTGTGGTTGCGTGGCCCTGTCCCCGCTGAGGGCACCCCTGAAGTTCGCGCCAGCCCCGCCACCATCCGACGGTGTCCCGGTCCGCAGGACGCATCCATGAAGGCAGGGTCATGAAGGCTGGGTCATGAAGGCTGGACGGGCAGGAATCCGCATCCCATGAGCCATGAGAATCCTTCCGGTTCCGGCACGGCTGAAAGAGGCGGCCCACGTTCCGATCCCAAGGCCCTTGCGGCCGGGCCGAAGGAGTTGCGCGATCCCTTGCACTGCCACCCCCGGCGCCCCCGTGCCCGGCGCACCGCGCGCGATACCGCCCCCGACATCACACCCGACAGCACGCCCGACAGCACGCCCAACAGCACACCCGACAGTGCGCCCGACATCACGATTCAGGGCCCCTCCCCTTTCGCCGGTCCGGCCGATCACGACGAGGCCATGCGGCTCGTTCGCCGTCTCGTGCGCCGTCTGTTGCCCCGCAGCGTTTCTGAGGCAGGCCCCCTCTGCCTTGTGCCCCTTGCCGGTGGCCGCAGCAGGGCGCTGGTGTTCCGGCTGAACCTTCCCGACAAGGAAAACGGGCAAGGGGCGGAAAGGCGGGCCGGCATGGCGCTGGCGATCAAGATCACGTCGCGCACCGAAGGCCTGCGTGAAAAGGCCCTTTACGAGCGCCATGTGCGGCCGGGCCTTCCCGCCGATCACCACGCCGCACTGCTTGGCTTTGCCCGCCACGGCCAGCGCGCCGCCCTCGCCTATGCCTATGTCGGCGATCCCCGTGCGGCGCGGCCCGAGACGCTGACCGACCGTCTCCGCCAGGGCGATACCGATGCCATCGACCGCGTGCTGGGCCATCTGTTCATGCCAAGGTCCCGTGGCTGGCACGCGCCCGAGGCGCGCCGCATGCAGCCGAACCTTGCCCGATACTATCGGGAACGGTTCTTCCCAGGCGACGGCGCCATCGCCGGAAGCGAGAAGGCCCTGGCGAGAGAGGCGCGCCATCAGCTTGGGGCGCGGCGGCGCAAGGGCGGCTACATGATCGGCGGCACGATCTTTCCGCCACCGTCTGTCCTGCTGGATCCCGCCATGCCGAAGCGCGCCTATTGCAGCGCCATCCAGCATGGCGACCTGAACAGCGACAACCTTGTGCTGGAGGGCCAACAGGGCCTTCGCCTGATCGACTTTCAGAAGACCGGGCGTGCGCCCGTTCACCTGGACCTTGCCTTCCTTGAATGCAGCCTTCGGATCAACCTTCCCCCCGGGCCTTCGGATGCCGTGATCATGGAAAGCGAAGGGCGGATCGCTCGCGGCGATCCCTTCACGGAAGATCCCGGAGCCACCGCCATCCTCCGTATTCGCAGCCTGGCCCGCCGCAGCTTTCCCGGCGAGGAAAACGAAACCGCCTATGCCTTCGCCATCGCCGTTCTCGGCCTGCGGCTGATGCAGGCAACGGATCTTTCCCCCACGGCGCGCGCGCGCATTGCCGCCGCATCCCTGTGGGCGGCAAGGACCGTGATGGACGCATGAGGGGAACGACCGCGCCCCGGCTTACCAGCGGGGGCCATCCTGCGGGGGAAGAGACCGGAAGGCGGCAAGGGCAGGGGCGGCGGGCCGCTCAGGCAGAGGGGGTGGCCTTGGCACGAGGCAGGAATTCCAGTTCCAGCGGCGGCTCGTCCACGATCAGGCCGCAACCGGCCTTGCAGGCCCAGCGGCCGTTATCCTCTCCGTAAGAGCCTTCGAGCAGCCACCATCCCTGATTGTGCTTGCAGCACAGATCGCACACCGCCGCATGGCGTGCATCGCGCCGGATCACCCCGGTGCCATGGCATTTCGGGCAATCGGGATCGGCATTCATCGCCGCGCTGGCAAAGGCGTCGGTTTCGGCCACGGCGCCGCGATGCTGCATCACGAAGGTCTGGGGATCGAGCGGGCTGTCCGCCGGCATGAACAGTTCCGGCCCGAGAAGCGCATAGTAGTTGTTGCGCGTCTCGGCGATCCTGATGCCCTTGATCTCGACAATCTCGATCACCCCCGAGGTGTGCAGCACATTCCCGGAAAACAGCGGGTTCGACAGGTGAACGATGCAATGGCCCCAGATGATGGGCGGCGCATCGCCCCCCTGGGCGACGCGGGTCCAGGCCCGGAAGATTCCGTTCAGCTGCTTGGTCCTGGTCAAGCCCTGCTCTGCCATGCCCTGCTCTGCCATGCCCTGCTCTGCCACATCCTGCTCTTGTCTCTTGCACCATGGGCTCGCCAGCATTCGAACGCGGGGAGACCGCATGCCCTTCGCCGCGCCCTGTATAATCGATCCCCGCGGGAAGCACTACAGGCTGTGTGAAGCGCACCGGGCCGCCAGCCGCCAGCCGCCTTGCCCCCATACACCCATGACATCATGTCAGGGGGCAGGCACGGAAAGTCGGAACACGCGGTTCAGGACTCGCTGTCGATGACCGGCGTGCCGGTGAACCACTGCCGTGCATGGCGGATGCCGAACCACGAGCCCACGCCGCGCGGGGCACGATCCTTCCATGTGAACAGGTCCGGCTGACGGCGCCGTTTCGTGCAATGAACCTGCGGCGCGAAGTGCGGATCTTCCAGCACACGGGCGACAAGGGCGGCATCGAGATCCAGCGCTTCGGCAAGGCCCTTCACCGTGCGGAAATCGAACGCGCCCTCAAGAAGGGCGGCGATCACCCGACGTTCATCCTTGCTCCGGCCGGCGGTGGGGCCCTCAAGCTGGTCGCGCAGGATCAGATCCCGCAACACCGCATGACGAATGGCCTCGCGAACCATGCCGCGCCCGGCCCAGGACCAGCCGAGCCCCGCCGTCCAGCGATGCAGCCGACCCCGCAATTCCCCGGAACGAATCCGGGCCACCAGGGCCTCGGCCCGGATCATCGCCTGGGTCACCATGGCATCCACCACCTCTTCACCCACCCGCGGCCAGCGCGGCGGTTCCGGCATCTGGGCCGCCGTGCCCACAAGGGGAATCAGCGGGTAGAAATCCCTGTCGTCGCCATCCACCCCGCTTCCGACCGCAAGGCCTTCGCGGTCGCGCACATGTCGATAGCCCTCGCCCAGGATCGGATTGTCCAGCGGCAGGGCCAGGCTCTTTTTCAGGAACCAATAGGCATTCAGACGGCCCAGCTGATAATCATGGGCACGGAAGCTTTCGGCCAGAAAGCCGCCAAAGCCGCCCAGAAGGCCGCAGGCGATGGGGTGGCGTTCCAGCGGGGCATCCGGCTCTGGCCCGCTGCGCCGCCTGGGGGCGATCAGGAAGCGGCTCATGACCGTTTCATCAAGGGCATCGGCCATGTCATCAGGCTTGAACCGGGCATGGTTCATCAGCGTCGGCAGAATCCGGCCGACCACCGACCGCAGGCCCGGCTCCAGCACCTTGTCCATCAGATACTCCGGTGGGGCCGGAAAGGGATCGACCATCACCACCGCCCGGTCGCAGGCCTCGGCCTCGCGGGGATTGGGCTTCGGCGGCGCCTTCAACAGGGTCCAGCGGGCGATCTCGAAGGGTTCGTTGTTGATCATGCCGCCATCCAGCGTCAGATACCCGGCCTTGGCTCCGGGATCATCGGCCATGGCGGCGGGAAAGGCCGGTTGCAGGCGGAAAGGCTTTACCCCGGGCCGGTCGGCATCGGGCAGGAAACGGGCCAGCGGCCATTGCCGTTCGCAATAGTCGCGCACGGTCGGTGCGGTGATGGGCCGCCCGGCCAGCCCGAGGGGAAAGGCACTGGTTCCCAGCACGGCATTGCAGTAATCGCCACCCCAGAGCGGGTGCGCCCAGACCGCCCCGGCATCGGCAAGGGCGGGAACCTCGTTCAGATCGAGCGTGGTGGCAGGATCGGGCCGCGCCCACGGGCTTTCGAACCGGGCGGTGCCCACGCCCCGCACCACATAATGCCGGCGATCGCCATGAGACAGCATGCCGTAGCCCGGCGCCGTCTGATCGCCCCCGGAAAAGCGCACCTCATAGGGCACGCCCCGGGTGTTGGCATGGGTCAGGAACAGGTGCAGATCCTCGGCCAGCCAGGGGCGTGGGGGGCGCAGTCGGGAAACCCCCGCCAGCGAGTTTCCGGCGATGGCATCAAGGATCGTCGTATCCAGAAGGGCGCGAACCGGGCCCGCGCCCAGATCGTCGGTGCCCAGCAGGGCGGGGCCATCGCCATGGCCCACGAAGCGGATCGCCTCGACCCAGGCCGAATACAGGCGAGGCAGTCCGAACCGGACCGTGCCCACATCCTCATAATGACGCGCATGATGGCCGGGGCCGTCCTGCGCCTCTGCCAGCGCGACCAGCCCGAGGGCGCCGGTAATCCCGCCCGCCGAAGCCCCGGCAATGACCGGAATCTCGACCCTGTGGCAGGGGATATCCCACCTGTCGAGAGGAACCCCGGCATCTTCCAGAGCCCTGCGCCGATCTTCCCAGGCATCGAGGGCTTCCACCAGAAAATCGAAAACCCCGGCCGAATAGGCCCCGGCGGAAATCGCCCCCGCCATCGTCAGCCCTAGATGAAAGACCGCCATGTTTTCCCCCTTGTTGATGAATCCTGTCGGTAATGGCCCCGCGCCTTCCTCCGCACAGCCCATGCAGGATGGGTGAAGGCGCGTCAGGGTGGAAGGGGCCAGCATGAAAGCCGAGCCCTTAGGGTGGCACCCCCCTTGCCTTCTGGCAAGGGCAGGGCAGGCCCCGTCCCGGCAGGGTCCACCCCGGGAGTTAACCGCCGGGGGTTAACCGATTGTTAAGGCGTGTCTGGTGCCCTGCCCATGTCGGCAGGGCCGCATGAAAGGCCGCGCCAGGCCCCGGGGGGAAGAGAGCAGAACACCCCATGGGGAAGACACGGGAATGGGGAAGGCACAGGCAAGGCAGGAAGAGGGGAGACATTCATGGCATCGTCCGAAACCACGATCATCCGCTACGAGGCCTGCCCGCTGGGGGCAAGCTGGGGTGTCTTTGCTGTCACCGCAAGCGGACAGCGATTCCTGGTGCTCGACCTTGCAGACGGGCTCAGCGCCCATCTTCGGGCCAGCGCCCTTGAACGCAAGCGCCGGGCCCAGACAAACGCGTGAGCGTCTTCTTCGGGAAAAGAGCGCGTGAGCGCCCTCTTGAACAAAGGCGCGAATGAAGGCCCGGCCCGAACGCCCGCACGAAAGCCGATGCCGGGCGCCTAAACCGATGCGCTCAACGGGGCGCCCGTTTCACCGATGCGCCCCGAGGGGCTTATTTCACGGTCAGGCAGGGACAGGGGGCAAGGCTTACCACCTTCTGGGAAACGCTGCCCATCAGCATGCCGCCC
>JBJHAU010000146.1:0-6118 GCA_050480665.1 Alphaproteobacteria bacterium
GCGAACTCTGGGATGAATGAGCCAGCCCGGCGGGGGAAGGGTTTCACACCCCTTCCCCCTTGATCCCGCCAAACCGGGCTTCATTGCGGAACATGCGGCAAAACAGGTGAGCAAATCACCGCCCCCTCATGCAAGCGCAACACATGTGAGCACAACAGAAGATGGTGACCAGCGTTTCAAGCCTTCCTGAAGGGAAGGATCGAGGCCGCGATCATTTGGGTTTCTGTCTCTTGAAGTGCCCATAGCCCGGACGATAGGTCTTGTCGTCGAGGAACTGCTTCATGCCCTGCTCGCGGCTTTTTTCCTTGTCCTGGAACTTCAGCGCGTCGCTCTTGGCGTTCAGGTAATCCGCCGCCTCCGGCTCGTTCATGAAGCGCACCGCGCGGATCGCTTCCTTGGTGTAGCGCAGGGTTGCCGGGCTTTTTTCCTGAAGAAGGCGGGCAAACTTGATTGTTTCCGCCCGAAGCTTGCCCTTCGGGAAGGCCTTGTTCACCATCCCGATCTCCACCGCCCGCTTGCCATCGAACGGCTCGCCGGTGAGCGCGTAATACATGGCCTGGCGATAGTTCATCATCTGCACGACATTCCAGCTGACGATGCCGCCCGGGATGATCCCCCAGTTGACCTCCGACAGTCCGAACATCGCATCATTTGCGGCGAAGGCGAAGTCACAGGCACAAACCTGGGTGAAGGCGCCGCCGAAGCAGTAGCCATTGACCATGGCAATGGTCGGTTTCGGAAACCGGGAAAGCTTCTGCCACCGCCACTGGTTCGAGGCATTCCGGGCACGGTGGCGCGCCGCCGGATCCCCTTCCGTGCCCCGGAAATACAGCCGGATATCCTGACCGGCACTGAAGGCCTTGCCCGCGCCGGTGATGATCAGGACATCGGTCTCGGGATCCACCGCAAGATCGTCCAGCACATCGGCCATGTCCAGGTGAAGCTGCGGGCTCATCGCGTTCCGCTTGTCCGGCCGGTTGAATGTGACCGTCGTCACCCCCTTGTCCTTCTCGACCAGAATTGTCTCGTAGGTCTTGCCCTTGCGGCTGGTCTTGCTTGCCATATTGGTTAAGCCTCCTTTTGCGGGTTAAGTCTCTGAACGATCCTTCTCTTTTTAACACATGATGGAAACCATGCGATACGATCACATGCCCCAGCCACGTGCAGACGATTCTGACCTGCCCCTTCCTATTTAACATTATATTTTTGTGTTTATTATTTTTCCCCTTGCATTTTTAGGGGAATAGGATCATGAACCCTCATTCCCGAGGCTTGGCCGTCTCTCGGGTCAAGGTTGCGGCACATCACCTCAACCCTGATTCGGAACGGGCAGGTCCAGCCGAAAAATGCCTTAGCCAGCCCGTCTCGATCGGGCAGATATCAAGGAGTTGTTTCATGATCGCCTCACTTCGATCGGCTTTTGCCGCTGCCCTTCTGGGGGCAGCCGGACTGGCTGCCCTCGCCGGAGCTGATGCCCGTGCGGAGGCCGCCTTCGGCCCGCTGATAAGCCCCAACGCCCTGCAAGAGCTTGCCGCGCAACCCGCCACGGCCCCGGTCATCCTCGACATTCGCACCGGTCGCGACGATCAGGGGCGGACACCCTACCAGGTCGGGCATGTCCCGGGGGCGCTGGCCGCACCCTATGGACGTTTCCGTGGACCGGCGGAAGACCCCGGCCGCCTGCTGACCGATGAACAGCTGACCTCGGTTCTGCAAAGTCTTGGGCTTCAGGAAGGGCAGCGCGTGGTGATCACGCATCAGGGAAGCAACCAGTCCGACTTCGGCGCGGCGGCGCGTGTCTACTGGACCCTGAAATCGGCAGGGTTTGAAGAGCTTGCCATCCTCAACGGCGGAGTTGCCGCCTGGGTCGAATCCGGATTGCCCCTGAGCACAACGCCCACCACCCCGATCCCGAGCGAGATCACCGTGTCTCTGGCCGGAACCTGGCTGGCCAGCCGGGATGATGTTCTCTCGGTGGTGGAAGGACGCACACGGGCCACCCTGCTGGATGCGCGCCCGGAGAGTTTCTACAAGGGCCAAGCCGCGCATGGACAGGCCAGCCGTCCCGGAACGCTTCCCCAGGCCCGGCTCTTTACCCATAGCGGCTGGTTTTCCAGCGGCCCCGCGATCGTCGATATCGATCAGGCACGCCAGCTTGCCGAACGCGCGGGACTGACACAAACCGGCGACACCCTCATTTCGTTCTGCAACACCGGACATTGGGCCGCCACGAACTGGTTCGCGCTGAGCGAACTGGCCGGGATCGAGGGGGTCCGGCTGTATCCTGAATCCATGGTGGCATGGTCACATGCGGGCCTGCCCATGGCCAACACCCCGAGCCGCCTGAATCATCTGTGGTCCACCGTCAGGGGATGGTTCTGAGACCATGTCCGTGGCGGAAGCATCCCCGCGCCAGGCTCTGGCCCCGAGACTTCTTCTTGTCGGACTCGGGGCCAGCGCTGTCTTGCTGGTCGCACTCTTCGCCGGGGCACGATACGGGCTGCTGCTGCTGATCGGCCTTGGATTCGGCATCACGCTTGAGGGGCTGCGCTTCGGGTTCGCCGGCCCATGGCGGGCGATGATCGAGCGCCGGGAACCGGCGGGGCTGATGGCCCAGCTGGTCGCCATTGCCCTTGCGGCGCTGATCTCTCTGCCGCTGATCGCGGCCAGCGGCGGTGAACTGTCCGGCGCCCATGCCCCGGTTGGCATCGCCATGATTGCAGGCGCCTTCCTTTTCGGTGTGGCCATGCAGATCGTTCTGGGCTGCGGTTCCGGCACCCTCGTGAATGCCGGAAGCGGCAATGCCGTTGCCGTGGTGGCGCTTCCCTTCTTTGCCCTTGGCAGTTTCGCCGGGGCCTGGCATATCGACTGGTGGATCGGGCTTGGAACCCTGCCGACCCTGGCCCTTGGCGACGTTTTCGGAACGCTGGGCGGTCTGGGGGTTTCCCTTGCGGCCCTGGCTGCGGTGGGCTTGCTCGCCTGGCGTCTTGGCGCCCCCGAACATCGGACCATTCCTCGCCGCCTCTGGATCGCCGCCGGGCTTGTCGCCCTGTTCGCCATCGCCAATCTGGTCGTGGCCGGCCAGCCCTGGGGAGTCGTCTATGGACTTGGCCTGTGGGCGGCCAAAGGGGCCGTGGCCGTCGGCGCCGATCTTTCCGCCAGTGCCTTCTGGAGCGCGCCGATGCAAACCGAAAGGCTGGCCCAAAGCGTGCTGACCGATGTCACCTCTCTGACCAATCTCGGGATCCTTGCCGGGGCCTTTGCGGTGGCCGCCTGGCGGCGCGGCCTCTCTTCCCGGGTGCAGGCCCTGCCCGGCCGGGCCTGGATCGCGACGATCCTCGCCGGCTTTGCCCTGGGCTATGCCTCCCGCCTGGCCTTCGGATGCAATGTCGGCGCCTTCTTCAGCGGCGTATCGACCGGAAGCCTGCACGGCTGGGTCTGGTTTGCGGCGGCCTTTCTCGGCTCGATCTACGGGCTCAGGCTTCGCAAGCGGCTTGGCTTTGAAGCTCGGGAGACGGCCCCATGATCCGCCGCCCGCCCCGCCGAGGCCTCTTTGCCCTGCTGCTTCTGTCCATGCTGGGGCTGGGCCTTGCCGCCGATCTTGCCGCGAGCCTTCCCCTGAATCCCTTCCTTGCCCCGCCTCCCTTTGCCCTGGGCTCCGGTCAGGCGGGCGGCGGGGCCCATTGTGCGAGCCCCCTGGGCTCCTGACCGGGACCCAGGATCACCACCGGGGAAAGATCGAGGGCCTGGCCCGTGGCCGCCCGTTCCTGATCGGGAAGGATGTCGAGGCCGGGCCAGAGACCGGTCTCAAGCGCCCGGGCATAGGCTTCACCGGCCGCACCAAGGCCCGATTGGCGAAGCCGCGCCGCCGCCAGCGCATGATCGTAGTGCAGACGATGATGGGAAAGGCGCAGGCCATCGCCCTGATCATGGATCAGGCTGAACCAGGTGGAGGCCACCCCGTCATTGGCAGGCAAACCGATGCTTCCGGCATTGTGCCAGACCGCCCTGCCCAGAGCCCTTGTGCCCAGATTCCTTGTGGCCAGAACCCTTGTGAAGGGAAGGCCACAATGGCCGGCCAGCACCAGATCGGCATCAAGGGCCCGGCATTGTGCCTCAAGGGATTGCGCCTCCTCTGACGCAAAGACAAAACTGTTGTCGCTTGAAGAATCGCCATGCAGCGCGACCACGGAGAGTCCCTTGAGGGTAAAACGAAGGATCGGGGGCAATCCGGCCATCCATGCCCTGTCTTCCGGATCGACCGCCTCCCTGGCATGGGCATACCAGGAGCGGGCCAACACATCGCAGGCGGATCCTTCGGGGAAATTGCAGCCGCAATCCTGCTCATCGGTCCCAAGCTGGCGTTCCACGTTGCCGGCGATCACGGCAATGCCCCAGTCGCGAATCTGACGGATGCAGGGCGCGGGATCGGCCCCATAGGCCGCCATGTCACCCGTACAGAGAATCCGGTCGGGGCTGATCTTCTGCCGGATGGCAAACGCCATCAGGGCCTGAAGCGCCTGAAGGTTTCCGTAAGGCCCCCCGAACACCAGAAGCGGTCCCTCCGAGAGATCGGGCGCAAAGGGCGGGACGGAACCGGCGGGGAGAGACACTCCCGGGAAGGGGCCGCCGGAATGGGCGGAACTCATGATCCGGGACGCCCCGGGGCGGTAGCCGCAAGACCGGGTTTCCGCCCCAGAAGAAAGGCCCCGCAGCCGATCGCAAGAACCGCGATACAGATCAGCAGAAGGTGCGAATAGCTGTGGCCGAGACCGCTCGCCGCGGCAATCCAGCCGATATGCCCTGCGGATTCCAGGAAAAACAGAAGCGAGCCTGCCATGGCGGCTGCAAAGGCCACCAGATAGGCCCAGCGGGCCACGTTCCAGCCACCCCACAGGGAAAACAGGATCACCGGAGCAAGAAACATCGAGGCGGTTCCGCTCAAGGCCACGGCCGAGAACAGATCATCGCTGCCAAGGAAAAGCAGGCCCAGACCAAACAGCATGAAAAGGATCATGGCGACACGTCCGTTGCGAAGGCTGGGGCGGGCCAGCTTCATGTCGACAACCGTCAGCTTGGCGGCGCTCGACAGGGTCGAATCGAGGGTCGAGATCGCCGAAAGCACAAGGGCAATATTGACCAGAAGCATCGTGGAAGGCCCCATCAGCCGTTCCAGCGTCACCATCAGCTCTTCCCCGTCGAAACGATGAAGCCCGGCATGAACACCCAAAAGGCCGAAGGCGACGATCAGCACAAGGCTGATCCAGCAGGCATGAAGAAAGCTTTGCCGGGTGGTGCGCCTGTCGGCCAGGAAGCCACGATCCATCATCACCGGATCGTGCAGCGGATAGCTCAGAACCTGCAACAGGGCGACCACCAGAAGGACCCATCCCGCGCCGTGCGGATCGGGCGAACTGGCCAGGGTATCGGTGAAGGCATAGCCGCTGGTCGTCAGCAGCTGAGCCAGGAGCACAGCGAGAACGGCAATCAGGGCCAGCGCCTGAAAGACATCGGTGCGAAGCGAGGCCCGCAACCCGCCGAGCAGCGAATAGCCAAGGGCAAGCCCGGCCACCGCCAGAATGGACAACCCGTAAGCGAGCGTTCCGGTTTGCCCGAACAGGATGCCGATCACCAGAAGATTGGCAAAGACCTCGCTGGCCAGGCGCAGGGCCACCACGAAATTGAAGCAGCCGGTGCCGACAGACCCGAACCGGTCGTGGAGAAAGGCCTGCACGCTGCCATAGCCATGCCGGAACCGCAGGGAATCGACAATGGCCGCCCCTGTCAGGAAGGAAAGATAATAGGCTGCATAGGCAAGAACCCCGGCGATCCCGAAAAAATAGCCGAGAATTCCGGCGTTCAGCAGGGAACGGGCAAAGATCCACGTGGTGACCTGGGAAAGGACAAGTTGCCACATGCCAGGCGCGCTGCCACTGTCGGCGGTGCCGAAATAGAATCCTTCAACGGTGCGCGCCCTGGCCGAGACCAGATAGCTCAGCCCTCCCACAACCATCAGGATGATCACAAGCTGGGTGTGCATGGCAAACCTCGTGCAGAAAACCCGAAGGGAAAAGGCATGTCTGCAGGACACGGGTTCCGCCAGCGCCAGGCCTCGCGA
>JBJHAU010000147.1:0-5987 GCA_050480665.1 Alphaproteobacteria bacterium
GGGCTTGCCGGGCGCTTCGGCGCGGGACAGCACCATGTCGATCAGCCAGGCCTCGCCCTCGCCGGAATCGTTGAACAGGGCAAGACCGCCATCGCCATGGCGGTAGAACCGCAGCATCGGCGCCATTCGGTCGATGGCGTTCTGAAGCCCGTGGGGAACCGCGTGGCCGGCCTCCGACAGGGTGGTGCGAATGTCGACGAGATCCCGAAGCACGATGAACTGCTGGGCCGGGCTGCGTTCGATATGACCGCCATCGCGCTGGATCTGCCGGGCCAGCTCCTCGTCCAGCCGTTGCAGGGTTCGGGGCAGGCCGCGCCCGCCCCACAGGGCCACAGCGGCATACACCCGGCCCTTCAGAACCGTCAGGCGCCGCGCACCGGCCAGGCCGCCGGCGCCGGCCCGGTTCAGGTGCCGGGCCTGCCGGGCCAGTGACCGATGGAAGGCAAGGGCGAAATCCGGCGGGGCGCCCTGAAGGATGATGTCGGCGGCGGCGATCCACGACACCAGTCTGCGGGCCAGGATATCGGGCCGCCATGAACGTCTTTTCCAGCGTCCCTGTCCGGCGATCCAGTCGGCGATCAGGCCACGGGCACAGCGTCGCGCGGGATCGCCGCCCACCACCCGAAGATCGCTCAGCCAGGCAAAGCCGTGCAGCTCGGTCAGCCAGTCCTCGCCCCCATCGCGGGCATCCCAGAGCGCCGCCCCGGCGGCGAAGGGAAGGTCGGCATCTTCGGCCGGGCGCATTCTCAGGCTGCGGCCGGCGAAGCTGAAGCGGCCGAGGGCGATCGCCCGTCCGCGGTCGGCATTTCCGGGCCACGGATCGACGGGCAGGGCGGTCAGGGTCGCGGGCGTGCGGCCAACACCCAGCAGGGCTTCGCCGAGGGGGGTGGCCCAGAACAGGCTTCTCAGCCCGAAGGCAACGGCCCGGAGATTGCGCGCAAGCGGCCGCCGTCCGATGGCGGCATACCAGCCGAAGGGGGGCTGCGCCGGGGGCGGCGGCCTCTCCATCGGGCGCCGTCAGGCCTGGCCGCGCAGGGCGCGGATGTTTTCGGCATAACAGGCGGGCCCGCCCGCGAAACTGGCGGTTCCGGCGACCAGAAGATCGGCGCCCGCGGCGATGGCCGCCTTCGCCGTCTCACGGTTGATGCCGCCATCGACTTCCAGGGCGATGGCGCGGCCGCTGGCCTCGATCCGGGCGCGCACGGCGCGAATCTTGGCAAGCTGGGATGAGAGAAAGGCCTGGCCGCCGAAGCCCGGATTGACCGTCATCACCAGCACCAGATCGATGTCGCCAAGCACCGGATCGAGAACCTCCACCGGTGTGGCCGGATTCAGGGCAACGCCCGCCTTGCACCCTGAATCGCGGATAAGTTGCAGGGTGCGGTGAAGATGGGGCCCGGATTCGGGATGCACGGTCAGCAGATCGGCCCCGGCCTCGACGAAGGCAGGAAGCAGGGGATCGACCGGCGCGATCATCAGATGCACATCGAAAGGCAGCGGGCTCGACCCTCTCAGGGCCTTGATCACCCCGGGTCCGATGGTGATGTTGGGCACGAAATGGCCATCCATGACATCGACATGAATCAGGTCGGCCCCGGCCTCGGTCACGGCGCTGACCTCCTCGGCCAGTCGTCCGAAATCGGCGGAGAGAATCGAGGGGGCTATGCGAACGTTCCGTGTCACGGTGCTTACCTATCAGCTTCACCGGAACGCCGCAAGCGCACGGCGTGAAAGCCATCCATGCCGCCCTGTGTTCCGAGATGGCAGGGCAGGGTGCGGAGGCTTCCCTCCGGGGTCAGGAGATGGCCGAGGCCCCCGATCTCGTCCGCACCGATCGGCTCGCGGCGGAAATCCGGCCTGATCTTCAGGAAGGGCTCGATCCGCCCCTCTCCCTCGGCCGGATCGAGCGAGCAGACCGCATAAACCAGCCGGCCGCCGGGCGCGGTGGCCCGGGCGGCGGCGGCCAGCAGGGCATCCTGCAACGGGGCGAGCGCCTGTGCATCCGCAGGGCTTCGGCGCCGGGCGATATCGGGATGACGCCTCAGGGTTCCGGTCGCCGTGCAGGGGGCATCCAGCAGCACGCCCTCGAAGGGTGCGGGCGGTGTCCAGCTTCGGCCATCGGCGGCGATCAGGCTGGCTTCAAGCCCGGTCCGGGCGAGATTCTCTCGCAGTCGGCCGAGCCGGGTCTCGCTGCTGTCGAGCGCGGTCACCGTCGCGCCGGCCGCAGCAAGCTGCATGGTCTTGCCTCCGGGGGCGGCGCAAAGGTCCAGAATCCGCTTGCCCCGCACATCGCCCAGAAGGCGGGCGGGCAGGCTGGCTGCGCAATCCTGAACCCACCACGCGCCTTCGGAAAATCCGGGCAGCCGGTCGAGGGATCCGGGCTGGGCAAGACGAAGCGTGCCGTTGGGCAGAAGGCAGGCCTTGAGCCGCAGGGCAAGGGATTCGGCCTCGCCGGGATCCCGGGGGGTAAGGTCCAGGGGAGGTTCCAGCAGATGGATTTCGGCGATGCGCCGGCAGCGTTCAGGACCGTAGGCGGCCGACCATTGCTCCCAGAGCCAGTCCGGGGTGTTGAGCCGTGGCGAATCGATCTGTGCGGCGAGGGCGGCGCCATCCCGGGCCAGCGCCCGCAGGATGGCGTTGACAAGCGGCTTGAACCGCCCGCCCTGGATGGATCCGGCCAGGGCGACGGTGGTGTTCACCGCTGCATGGGGCGGGGCTTCGAGATAGAGGCACTGGGCCACGCCCAGCGCCAGCAAGGGACGCAGCCGGCGGGCCGGGCCCGCGGGCAGGGGCCGCTTCAGCCGGCTGTCGATCAGGGCATCGATTTCCGTTTGGCGGCGCAGCACCGTGGTGACCAGGCGTCTCGCGAATGCCCTGTCGCGTGGTTCCAGCGCCTCGAAGCCGCCTGTGGCGGCCAGGCTGTCGACCAGGGACAGGCGGGATCCGTCGATCCGGATCAGGGCCTCAAGGGCCACGGCCCGGGCATCCAGCGAGGTTCCGCCCGGCATCGGGGGTGAGGGTTCAAGGATCGAGGTCTGGCTCATGGCCCAGTTGACCACAGATCGCCGCCCGGGGCGAGCCGTCTTGCACCGGTTTCGTCCGGGCGGGGCATGTCGCACCCGTCCGGGCGGGGAATGCCGCCCCGGCACAGGCGTCCGGGGTCAGACTCCCGGGTTCAGGACCATGACTTCAAGACCATGGGCTCACCCGTCCGGCCATTTCGCGCAACCGCCGCACCCGGTTGCGGGTTGCCGGATGGGTGGAAAACAGCCCGTCCACGGCATGGGCATGAAGCGGGTTGATGATGAACATGTGGGCGGTGCCGGGATGGCGCTCGGCCGCCTGGTTGTCGATGGCCTCGGCCGCCGTCTGGATCCGCTCCAGGGCCGAAGCCAGCCACAGGGGATGGCCGCAGATTTCGGCACCGATACGGTCGGCTTCGTATTCCCGGCTGCGGGAAATCGCCATCTGCACCAGCATCGCCATCAGCGGCGCGAGGATGGCGATCAGCAGCACCCCGATGAGTCCCAGCGGATTGTTGCGCGCGCCGCCGAAGAAGAGGGCGAAATTGGCCAGCATGCCGATCGCCCCGGCCAGGGTGGCGGTGATGGTCTGGATCAGGGTGTCGCGGTTCTTCACATGGGCGAGTTCATGGGCCATCACCCCGGCGACCTCTTCATGGCTCAGGCGCTGCAACAGGCCGGAGGTGGCCGCGACGGCGGCATTCTGCGGATTGCGGCCGGTGGCGAAGGCATTGGGCTGGGGGTTGTCGATGATGTAGACGCGCGGCATCGGCAGCCCGGCCCGATGAGCGAGCTGCTCGACGATCCCGTAGAGCGCCGGTGCGGCGCGCTGGTCGACCTCGCGGGCGCCATACATGGACAGGACGAGGCGGTCGGAACGCCACCAGGCCATCACGTTCATGGCGGCGGCCAGGCCAAGCGCGATCAACGCGCCGCCCGGGCCGCCCAGAAGAAAGCCGATGGCGAGAAACAGGCCGGTGATGCCGGCGAGAAGAATGGTCGTTCTGAGATAGCCCATGGGCATCCATCCCTTGCATGATCAAGGCCGCAAGATCGCGGCCGCACCGAAGGCGCTACCCTCGCGCCCCTTCACGCCGGTTTCACCCGCGAAACCGGAACCACCCGCCGCGCCGCCTGTGTTATCCTCGAACCCTGTGCAGACTGCCGGAAGCGCGGCGTTGCGGCTAGGATATTTGAACCTTTCATGCCTCAGTCAAGCCCCCGTGAGGCCGCCCGGCGATCGAGCGCTCTCAAGGATGGCAACGGAATCTCGCGTCCCGGCCCCTGACAGGCAGAGACGGACAGGGCAGAAAGCGGCAGCGAGGGACAGGAAAGATCATGATGACGGATGCAGAAAAACCAGACAAGACCACCCCCCCGGAGCAGAGCCGGTCTCGCCCCGCCCTGCCGCCAGAAGGGCCGAAGGCTTCCGCCGACAAGGTTCGGGAGACAGGCCCGGCAACCGCCGAGGCGGAAACCGGCGGCAGGGAAACGGCAGGGAAGGCAAAATCCGGCAAACCCGATCCCACGCGCTATGGCGACTGGGAAAAGGGCGGCCGCTGCATCGATTTCTAGGCACGGAAATCGGCCCAGGCGAAGGGCTTTCCGTCAATGGCTGAAGGCCTTTCCGCCGAAGGCCTTTTCCATGGATGATCGGGTTCCATGGATGATCGGGGGCCGTTCGGTGAAAGGGTGGCCGGGGCGTTCGCCTTCTGTCCTGCCCGCCCTCCTGCCCCCTGTCCTTCCCGACCGTGGCATCGAAACTCTTGACAAAGACATATGCCTTAAGTCATAATAAGTCATAAATTGAGGCGTCAGGGCGCAGGGTGTTCATTTGCCCTTCGCAAAGGGTTTCCCCTTCGCCATGCTTCCGCACCATCCGTGCCACCAGGGGTTCGTGATGTTCGTGCCGTCCTTTCACCGCCCCTTGGCTGTTCCCCGTTTCTGCCCGGGCCGAAGGATGGCGTTTCGCCCCGCCCGCAGGCGCCTTTGCCAAGGCTTCGTCATCGCCTTCGTCATCGGCCTTGCCCCGCTGGCCCGGCGGGGTGTACTGGCCGCAGCCCTTCTGCTCGCATCCCTGCCCGTATCGGCATCCGGCGTCGCCATGGGGGAGACCGCGCCGGTCACCCTGCCCCAGGGTTCGTCCATCCCTTCGGGCCTTTCCACCCCTTCGGGTCTTTCCATGACGACCGTGGCCGGCCCGGTTGCCGCCCGGGTCCTGCGCGTGGTGGATGGCGATACCCTGCATGTGGTTGCGGCGATCTGGCCGGGCCAGATGGTGGAAACCCGGGTTCGGCTGGTCGGGATCGATGCGCCCGAACTGCGGGGCCGATGCGAGGCGGAACGCGCCCGGGCGGCGGCCGCGCGCGACAGCCTGTCCGGGCTCGTGGGTGACGGCCTCGTCTCCCTTCACGAGATCCGGTTCGGGAAATATGCCGGGCGGGTTCTGGCCAGGGTGGCAGGCGCCGACGGCAGGGATCTGTCTCTGGCGATGCTTGAAGCGGGGCTTGCCCGCCCCTACGAGGGAGGGCGCCGGGAGTCCTGGTGCACGACGCTGCCGGAAGAAAACGCGGGCGTTACTTCCCGGTTTCTGCCCGCGCCGCTTCCATGAAGGCGATGATGCGGGCGCGCTGATCATCGTCGCGGGCGAAGTGGCGCGCCAGAACCCTGTCCAGATAGGCAATCCGGGCATCGGCATCGGGATAGGGCCGGGTATAGGCCAGGGCTTCGGAAACCGTGTGGCACCGGGCGCAGCGATCCTCGTAATCGGCCTTTCCCGGATGATCCTGCGCCTGGGAGGGCAGCGGGGCGAAGGCGATCGAGAGCATTCCGAGCGCGGCAAGGGAAAGGACGGTGGCGCGGGGTGGCGTCATGACTGATCTCCTATCCGTGAGCCCTTGAGCAGCCAATAGAATAGCACACCGATGATGATCGGCAGAAGCAGAACCAGATCATCGGCCGGCA
>JBJHAU010000148.1:0-5979 GCA_050480665.1 Alphaproteobacteria bacterium
TCGCGGCCCGGGCCATGGCCGAGGCGTACCCGCTCGGCCGCTCCGGCCAGACGGCGCAAGGGGCGGGCGATGGTGCCGGCCAGCCACAACGACAAGAGAATGGTGACCACAAGGACGAGCGAGGAAATCGTGAGGATCTCAAGGCGCAGGCTGCGCAGGCTGGCGCGGATCGCCGTGTCGTCCACGCTCAGCATCAGCGCGCCCAGAACCTGACGGTAGCGTTGCACCGGAATCGCCACCGAAAGGATCAGCCGTCCATCACCGGTGATGCGGACCTGTTCGCCGATCTCGCCATCAAGGGCCTCAAGGGCTTCGGCAAAGGCCTCGGCCCGGGGCTCGACCGGATCATGCCAGGGATCGTGCGAGGCGCGGGAGGGAACCAGCCGCCAGACAAAATCGGACAGGGCGGCAAACCCTGCCGCGATCACCCCGCGCCGGGATGGAGGCGGAAGCTCCAGAACCTCGACCCTGCCCGGTAGCGAGCCCAGAACCCGGGAATCGGCGATCAGATCCCCATTGCTGGCGAACAGACGGGCATGCAGGGAGGCCGGAACGGCAAGCCGGCGCACCATCGGCCGGGCCAGAACGGTCAGGGTATCGACCCCGTCCACGGGATTGGTGGTCACCGCCGCCTCGCCCAGCGCGGCCGCGAAGATTCCTCCCTGGACGATCAGCGAATCGAGCTGCGAACGGATCAGGTTCTGCTTGTGGCGATCGAGATAGAGAAGCCCTGCGACCAGAATCGCCAGAGGGAGAAGGTTGACCGCCAGAACCCGCCACAGGATCGACCGCGGCCCCCTGAACCGTGGAGAGGGGGAAACGGTCACGGTTCGCGGTATCGGTAGCCGAGGCCATAAAGCGTTTCGATCTGGGCGAACTCGGAATCGGCTTCCTTGAACTTGCGCCGCAACCGCTTGATATGGCTGTCGATGGTGCGATCATCCACATAGATATGCTCGCCATAGGCGGCATCCATGAGCTGGTCGCGCGTTTTCACATGGCCGGGTCTCTGGGCCAGCGACTGCATGATCAGGAACTCGGTGACAGTCAGCTGCACCGCCTGATCCTTCCAGGTGCAAAGATGCCGTTCGGGATCGAGCACCAGCGCCCCGCGCACGATCTGGCCGCCGGAGGATGGCCCCCCGCGCGACGGAGCACCCCGGCCCTGCAAGGCGGAAGCACCGGGCGCGGGCGAAGTCTCCGGGCCGCCGGGCCTGTCCCCATTTCCGGAAACGGCAAGGCCCCCGTTGGGTGCACCAAGCTCGATTCGACGAAGAAGCGCACGAATCCGCTCAAGAAGCAGTCTCTGGGAAAACGGTTTGCGGATGTAGTCATCCGCCCCCATGCGCAGGCCCAGCATCTCGTCGATCTCGTCATCCTTGGAGGTCAGGAAGATGACCGGCATGGCAGAGGTGCGGCGAATCCGGGTCAGAAGCTCCATCCCGTCCATCCTCGGCATCTTGATGTCGAGAATGGCGATATCCGGACGGGAACGGCCGATCCCCTCCAGCGCCCTTGCGCCATCGGTATAGGTCTCGACCTCATAGCCTTCCGCCTCCAGCATGATCGAAACCGAAGTGAGGATGTTCTGATCGTCATCGACCAGTGCAATCTTCCGCCCCACGATCCACTGCCCTCCATGGTGTTTTTGCTGGGTTTCCTGCTGGGTTTCCCGAGCCTGTCCGGGAAAGCCGCCCGGGAGTCCCGTCGCGCAGGCCGGGACGGGTCGCATTCCGAGCCGTCCGCCCCCTCTCCCCTTGCAGGGATCATGCCTTCCCGGCCCGTTCCTGACAATCCTCCCGAAGGCTTTCTTTCCCTGCCCGATATCGGGCCAAGAATGCGCTGAAATCGGGCATTTTGAGGGCATTTCCGCAAATCCTCCGTGAAACAGGGCCGGAAAGGCCGGGTTTCTGGCGCAAGAAGTCGGGGGAAGGCCGGGGGAAGGCAGGAAAAAAACCGCGAAAACCACCTCAACACTGGTATCGGACGGGGCTTGACCGTATATAGGGGAAACTTGAGACGCCCCCCGGAGCAGACCCTTGGGCTGTGGGGGGCTCAATGGTTTTCCACAGCGGGCTCGACCCCCCCGGGGGGTTCCTGTCGCCCCTGGCGCTTCGGCCCGATCCCGGGGCACGCCATCCTGGGGCAACACAACCCTGAGGCAGCAGGAGAGAGATTTTGGACGAACGCGGACCCATCAAGAGCGCGACCGGGCTGGACAGTCACGGAATCACCGGCGCGAACGTCGTGTACTGGAACCTGAACACGCCCTGTCTTTACGAGGAATCCATTCAGCGACGGGAAGGACAGCTTGTCCACGGCGGCGCCCTTGTGGTCGAAACCGGCATCTATACCGGCCGTTCGCCCAAGGACAAGTTCATCGTCGACGAGCCCGGCACCCACGACGATATCTGGTGGGGTTCGGTGAACCAGCCCATTTCCGAAGAGAACTATCGCAAGATCCGCACGAAGATTCTTGCCCATTACCGGGGCCGTGATCTCTTCGTGCAGGATTGCCATGCCGGTGCCGACGCCGACTACCGGGTGAACATCCGGGTGGTGACCGAGACCGCATGGCATGCCCTGTTCGCCCGGAACATGTTCCTTCAGCCCGATGAAAGCGCCCTTGCCGCCTTCGCTCCGGATTTCACCATCCTTCATGCCCCGGGGCTGAATGTGGATCCGGCCACGGATGGCACCCGTTCCGACATCTGCGTGGTTGTCAATTTCGGCACCCGCGAGGTTCTGATCACCGGCACCTGGTATGCCGGGGAGATCAAGAAGTCGGTCTTCTCTATCCTCAACTACCTGCTTCCCGCCCAGGGCGTGATGCCGATGCATTGCTCGGCGAACATCGGCGCCGATGGCGATGCGGCCATCTTCTTCGGCCTTTCCGGGACCGGAAAGACGACCCTGTCGGCCGATGGCTCGCGGGTTCTGGTCGGCGACGACGAACACGGCTGGTCCGACAACGGCATCTTCAACTTCGAAGGCGGCTGCTATGCCAAGACCATCCGCCTCTCGCCCGAGAACGAGCCCGAAATCTTCGCCGCGACAAGGCGTTTCGGAACGATCCTTGAAAACGTGGTGATCGATCCCCGCACCCGGGCGGTCGATCTCGATTCCGAAGCCCTGACCGAGAACACCCGGGCAAGCTACCCGGTGGAGTTCATTCCCAATGTTTCGCCCAGCCTGTCCTCCGGGCATCCCCGCCATATCGTGATGCTGACCGCCGACGCCTTCGGCGTTCTGCCGCCGATCAGCAAGATGACCGCCGATCAGGCGATGTATCACTTCCTGTCTGGCTACACCGCCCGCGTTGCCGGAACCGAACGCGGCGTCACTGAACCGGAAGCCACGTTCTCCACCTGTTTCGGCGCGCCCTTCATGCCCCGCCATCCGAGTGTCTATGCCCGGATCCTCGGCGAGCGGATCGCCCAGAACAAGACCGATTGCTGGCTGGTGAACACCGGCTGGACCGGGGGCTCCTACGGGGTTGGCAAGCGGATGTCGCTGCCCCATACCCGGGCCATGCTCCACGCGGCGCTGGACGGGCGTCTGGGCGGCGTTCCCATGGCGCCCGATCCGCATTTCGGCGTTCTGGTTCCCCAGGCCTGCCCCGATGTGCCGGTCGAGGTTCTGAATCCGAAAAATACCTGGTCGGACAAGGCCGCCTATGACAAGACGGCGCGTGACGTGGCCCGCATGTTCGAGGAGAATTTCCGCGAATACGAGCCTCATGTCGATGACGGGGTCAAGAAGGCTGCGATCCGCTCCGCCGCCTGATCTTCCCGTCCTCGCCAACGATCAAGGCCGGTTCCATGGAACTGGCCTTTTTCGTGTTGCCGGGATTGGCAAGACCCGGCGCGGGAGGAGCGTGCGATGAACAGCAGAAGCGAACCGGTCCCCCCTTCCGTCATGCCCCGCGCCCTTCTGGCCCTTTCCGGCGGGGCGGCGATGGGACTGGCCCATATCGGCGTGATCGGCGCGCTTGTGAAGGCCGGCATCACCATCACCGGGGTGGCCGGAACCTCGATGGGTGCCGTGGTGGCGGCCTTTCTTGCCAGCGGCAGGATGGAAGCCCTCGAAACCTGGGCCCTTGCCCAGAAGCGACGCTGGTGGATACCCCATCTCGACCCGACCTTCGGCGGCGGCGCCCTGCTGGCGGGAGGGCGGATCGCGCGGTTGCTGCAGGCCACGCTGGGCCCGGTCGCCATCGAATCCCTGCCCATGCCCTTTGCCGCGACCGCCGTCGATCTTCGCCATGATCGCCCCGTGGTGCTGACCTCCGGCCCCCTGGCGGAGGCGGTGCGGGCCGCCATTGCCGTGCCCGGGCTGATCGCCGGGGTCGAGCGCGACGGTGCCCATCTGGTCGATGGCGTCCTGCTGGACCCGGTGCCTGTGGCGGCGGCAAGGGCGCTGGGCCCGGATCCGGTGATCGCCGTCAACCTCTATGCCGATCCCGAGGGCGAGGCACTTCACGCCGGGCTGATCGCAGAGGCCGCAGCACAGCAAAACCCGCACGATCCCGCCCCGATCCCGGCGCGATCGCTTGTCCGGTCGGGGCGAAAACACCTGCGCCCCGATACGCTGGCCGCGGCAGCCCAGGCCGTAATGATCCGGCGCATTGCTGAAGCTAACCTCGCTCGCACGCCCGCCGACCTCGTGATCGAACCCAAGGTTGCCCATCTCGGCCTTGCCGCCTTTCATCGGGCCAGTGCGATCATCAGCGAAGGCTGGCGAAGCGCCGAATCGGCCCTGTCCCCGACATCGGAAAAGGGGCGCAGAAAAGCCCCGGAACACCCTGAGGGCTAGATCAGGCCTCGCAAACGGGCCCACAGCCCGGTCGCCGCCATCATCAGGCATAGGGCCAGACCGCCGATCAGCAGGCTCGCTTCCAGCCCGGCCACCGCCACCAGCCCTCCGAGCGCCACCGGGGTCACCATGGACATGAAGCGGTTCGACATGGTTCTGAGCCCCACCGCCTTGCCCTGGCTGTCGCCCACCACCGCCGACATTTCGGTGATGATCAGGGGCGTCGAAAGGCCGACCGAGGCCCCACGCACCAGCTGCGCCACAAGAAAGAGCAGATACACCCCGAGAAGCGGGGTCACGGCAATCGCCACCACCGAGACCAGGGAACAGAGCAGCAAGAGCCAGCCTCCCTGTATCCAGCGGGTCAGGGGCGCCGCCAGCAGGGTGCCGATCGCCGCCATGCCGGCACCCGTGGCCAGCAGCGCCCCGATCGCCGTTGCCGTAAGCCCCACCTCGTCGAGATAGACCACATAGAAGGATCCCTGGATCGCGTGACCGCCGATCCTGAGCATCGAGAGCAGCACGATGAAACTCACCATCGGCAGGGCCAGAAGGGAAAAGGCCTCCGCGTAGCTTCCCCTGGAAGGGATCACATCGCGCCAGCCGAAGGGCCGGGCCCCGGCCCGGTTCGTCGTTGCGGCCGGGTTCACCGCCCCGGACGGGGACGCCGCCGGCCCGTCGTAACGGCCTTCGCCGATCCCCCGGGGCAGCAGCAGGGCCGCCAGAAGCTGGCAGATCCCCCAGAGCCCAAGCACCCCGAAGCCTCCCCAGGGCCCAAGGAAATCCCAGGCAAGCCCGGCCAGCGGCGGACCGATCATGTTGCCGGCAACGCTGACAAAGGCCAGACGCCCGGCATAGACCCGGCTTCCCCGCATCGCCTGTCCGATCAGCGCCTGGGCGCCGATCCAGCCCATGGTCGAGGTGGTGCCGATGATCATCTGAAGCCCCATCACGGCCCAGATCCAGGGAAGGGCCGGAAACAGGAACGGCACCACCACGCCGGCTGCGGCGAAGGCAATCATCACCCGCCGCGCCCCCTGGCGGTCGAGCAGCGCCCCGCCATGAACCGAAAACAGGAAGGGCGGCAGGTTGAAAGCCCCGAGCGCGAGGCCGATCATGATCGGATTCGCCTGAAGGCTGATCAACCACAGGGGAACGATCAGG
>JBJHAU010000149.1:0-5941 GCA_050480665.1 Alphaproteobacteria bacterium
CGAAAACGGCGATGAGCAGGAGAGTCTGGACTCGATGGTGCGCTATCTGTCACGGCATGGAATCGTGGCCCAGGCCCGGCGGATCAAGGCGGGCTCGGATACGGGCAAGGCGGTGCTGTCGGCCGCAACGCGCGCCAAGGCTGACCTGCTCGTCATGGGAGCCTTCACCCACAGCCGGGTGCGCCAGATCGTGTTCGGTGGCGTGACCAGCCATGTCATGCTGTCCAGCCGAATCCCGGTTCTTCTTGCCCATTGATGTCGCCTGAGCCGGGGCCTTTCCCTTGCCGTCTCCCAGTCTGTTCGAGGATTGCCGATGACCTTGAAGACCGTTCGCCTTGAAATGGCCCGCAGCCCGGAATTTCCCGAAGGCTCACAAGCCCACGGATATCAGTTCGTGATGCCGCTGGATGCCGACTCCCACATCGATGTGGAAACCTGGCGCAATCACAAGGAGGACTGCACGGTCATGCGTTTCTGGGGCGATGAAGAGCCGGAACACGGGTTCCTCATTCATACGCGCCACCGCACCTGGGCCTTCTCCTATGCGCCGGGCGAGGAAGATGATGAACCCTTCTTCCGTTTCGAGAGCCATGCCTTTCGCGAGGGGGAATACGTCTCTCTCACCGGTCATGATGGGGAAATGCATACCTTCAAGGTTGTCAGCGTTCGCTAGGGCGTAGGCGTGGCAGCCCTCCTGTCGGGGGGGTGCAAGCTTCGCCATACCGTGATCGGAAGAGGAACATGTTCCGATGAGCCGGCCAGCAGAAGGCGCTGCCCGCACCGTGATCCTGACCGGGGCAAGCCGCGGGATCGGCCATGCCACCGTGAAGCGGTTTTCGGAATCGGGCTGGAAGATCATCACCGTTTCGCGCGATGCCGTTCCCGAAGCCTGCCAGCGCGATCCCTCATGGACGGCGCATGTCACCGCCGATCTGTCGCGCCCCGAGGAGCAGGAGCGTTTCCTTGAGGAAGCCCTTGCCGCTCTGGGCGATGCCCCGCTGGCCGCCCTGGTCAACAATGCCGGCTATTCACCGAAAACCCCCTACCGGGAACGCCTGGGATGCCTGAACGGCGACAGCGCCGCCTGGAAGGATGTGTTCGAGCTGAATCTTTTTGCCCCCTTGCGCCTTGCGCGCGGGCTGGCCGCCCCCTTGCATCGCGGCCGGGGTTCGGTGGTCAACATCACCTCCATCGCAGGCCAGGCGGTTCATCCGTTTGCCGGTTCCGCCTATAGCGTCTCGAAGGCCGCCCTTGCCGCGTTGACCCGGGAGCTGGCGGCGGAATTCGGTCCGCTCGGGGTGCGCGTCAATGCGGTGGCTCCGGGCGAGATTGCCACCGACATGCTCTCGCCGGAAACCGAGGTTCTGATCCCGAGGATCCCGTTGCAGCGCCTGGGGACGCCGGAAGATGTTGCCGGGCTGATCCTGTTTCTTTGCAGCGAGGATTCAGCCTATATCTCGGGCACCGAGATTGCCGTCACCGGAGCCCAGCACATCTATTGAGATTCTGTCGGGTGTTGAGACGCTCTCGGGTGTTGAGAGACGCCCGAGGCGAAGGTGAGTGGGATGTGCCCGCTCTGGTCCTCGCCGACCCTTGCCGGAGTCGGGAACGGAATCGCGGCCTGAATCGCGGATAGAACCGGGGAAGGATTCTCAGGCGGATTCGAGAGCCCTGAACCAGTCGAGACTGGCCCGCAGCTGGTCGAGATCATGGGTCAGCCAGCGGGCGAGCATGTCCCGGGCGCCGCTTTCCGAAAGCCGTTCGCGGCAAAGTGCCTCAAGCCGCGCGATTTCCTCTTCCAGGGCAACTTCGATCAGGGCGATCTGGCGCGCCTTGTCGTCTGCGCTCAAGCTTGCGAAGAATCGCATCTTGAGGGCCAGAACCAGCTTGTTGACATCGTTGAACGGTGTGCGGATCGAGGCCAGCAGGAGGGATTGCAGCTGTTCGCGGCCTGAATCGGTGATCCGCAGCATGGAATCCCGGCCCGGCGTGGCCGCAGTGGGGTTCGCGGTGGCATCTGGACGGGAGTATTCCTCGGCCAGCCCTTCGACGCAGAGCATCTGGATCGAACTGCCCATCAGATCGAGGTTGGGCCCGATCACATGGCTGATGAAGTTGCGCATCGCGTTGGCGAGATCGGAATAGGATCTCGGGGCTTCGGCAAGAAGTCCCAGCGCGGCGAGGCGGATGGCCTCCTTTGGCATCAGGGAATGATCGGGAAACATGGTCGATCCTTTCCTTGTGATCCATCCTTGCGCCCCGGGGCCCGGCCGGATTCCCGGTCAGGCGGCCGAGGCTCGTGTCCTGATCTTCAGACTGTCCCACACATCGTGCAGGGCCGCCAGCAGGGCATCCATCAGGGAATCGTCGTGCAGGGGCGTAGGGGTGATGCGGAGGCGCTCGGTTCCCCTCGGGACGGTCGGGTAGTTGATGGGCTGGATATAGATCCCATGACGATCCAGAAGGATATCGGAGGCGTGCTTGCAGAGCCGTGCATCGCCCACGAGAAGGGGCACGATGTGGCTTTCGGAATCCATCACCGGCAATCCGGCGGCATGAAGACGGCGCTTCAGGGTGGCGGCGCGTTCCTGATGGCGCCTTCGTTCGCTGTCGGACTGCTTGAGATGGCAGACGGCGGCCAGCGCCCCGGCGGCGACGGCAGGCGGCAGGGCGGTGGTGAAGATGAACCCCGGCGCATGACTGCGCACGGCATCGACAAGCGGCGCTTCGGCCGTGATGTAGCCCCCCATCACCCCGAAGGCCTTGGCCAGGGTGCCCTCGATGATGGTCAGGCGATCCATGAGCCCCTCGCGCTCGGCAATGCCGCCTCCCCTCGGCCCGTACATGCCGACGGCATGCACCTCATCCAGGTAGGTCATGGCCGAATGGCGTTCGGCAACGTCGCAGAGACGGGCGATCGGGGCGATATCGCCATCCATCGAGTAGACCGATTCGAAGGCGACAAGCTTGGGCCGCGCCGGATCATCGGCGGCCATCAACTGGTCCAGATGCTCTGGATCGTTGTGGCGAAAGATTCGTTTCTCCGCCCCGGAATGACGGATTCCCTGAATCATGGAGGCGTGATTCAGGGAATCGGAATAGATGATGCAGCCGGGAAGAAGCCTTGCGATGGTGGACAGTGTCGCCTCGTTGGAAATGTATCCCGAGGTAAAGACAAGGGCAGACTCCTTGCCGTGAAGATCGGCGAGTTCCCGTTCAAGCAGGACATGGGCATGATGCGTGCCGGAGATGTTGCGGGTTCCCCCGGCGCCGGCACCGGAACGGTGCAGGGCCCTGGTCATCGCCTCGATGACGGCGGGATGCTGGCCCATGCCCAGATAGTCGTTGGAACACCAGACGACCACCTCGCGGGCCGCGCCGGTCTCGCCCTCCGCACCGGGGTGGCGCAGGGCATGGGGGAAGGCGCCGGCCCGGCGTTCGAGGTCGGCGAAGACGCGGTAATTGCCTTCGGCCCTCAGCCGATCGATGGCATCCCGGAAGAATCTGCTGTAGTCCATGGCGGCTCCTGCTGGGCGGGCCCCGTCCCTCGCGGAAGGTAGCACATTCCGGCCGGAAAGGGCCAGCGCAAGGGGCACGGGGTCGACAGCACTGGCAATAGGGCGTCAGCGTTAAGGATTGCTGAAATCCTCAAAAAGGATTGGCTGGTCAAGGGGTTGTGTCTGAACGGGCTGTCTCTCAAGACCTTGTGTCTCAAGGGCCTGTGTCGGGGCTGGCGGATCAGTCCCTGCCGTAGACATCCTCAAGGCGTTCGATATCGTCCTCTCCAAGATAGGCCCCGGACTGGACCTCGATCAGATGCAACGGTTCGCGCTGCCGGTTTTCCAGCCGGTGGGCCATGCCGATGGGGATATAGGTGGACTGGTTGGCCTGAAGTTCGATCACCGCGCCATCGCGCGTCACCGTTGCCGTTCCCTTCACGACCACCCAATGTTCCGCTCGTCTTGCATGGCGTTGCAGGCTGAGCCTGCCTCCCGGGGCGACAGTGATGCGCTTGACCTGAAACCCGTCCCCGGCATCGACGGCGGTAAAGCTTCCCCATGGACGGTAGACGGTGGAATGGCTGAGGGTTTCGGGACGATCCAGGGCCTTGAGCCGCTCCACGATCGCCCGCACATCCTGGGCCCTGGTGCGATCGGCGACCAGCACGGCATCGTCGGTCACGACCACCACCAGCCCTTCGATCCCGACCGTCGCGAGAAGCCCGCTTTCAGAGCGCAGGTAACTGTCGTGGCTGTCCACGGTCAGCACATCGCCCCGGACGACATTGCCGGACGTATCCCTGTCGCCGATCTCCCAGAGCGAATCCCAGGAGCCGACATCGGACCAGCCGATATCCACCGCGACAACGGCGCCCCTTGCGGTTTTTTCCATCACCGCATAGTCGATGGAAACAGCGGGCGCCCGTTCCAGCGCATCGCGGTCGAGGCGCAGGAAATCCAGATCCTTCCGGCTTTCCCGGATCGCCGCCCCGGCGGGGTCCAGCAAGGCCGGCGCCAGGGCCTTCACCTCGTCCAGCCAGCTTTGGGCCCGCATCAGGAACAGGCCGCTGTTCCAGGAATAGCCGCCTTCATCGAGGTAGCGCTGGGCCGTTTCGGCGTCGGGCTTCTCGCTGAAGCTGGCGATCCGCCGCACGGAAGGATGACCGGGCAGCGGCTCTCCCTCGCGGATATAGCCATAGCCGGTTTCCGGCCGATCCGGTCGAATGCCGAAGGTGACGAGGGCGCCTGCCCGGGCGGCTTCCAGCGCCGGAAGAAGGGCGGCGTGGAAGGCCTGCGGATCAGAGATCACATGATCGGCCGGGGCGAGCAGCATCACCGCTTCGGCATCCCTTTCGATCAGGCTCAGGGCGGCCACCGTTGCGGCGGGCGCGGTGTTGCGGCCCACGGGTTCGAGAATCAGGGCGGCAGGAGTCATGTTGAGACTACGCAGCTGCTCGGCGACAATGAAACGATGATCGTCGTTGCACAGGATGGACGGCGGGTGGAACAGCGGGCCCTTCAGGCGTTCAAGGGTTGCCTGAAGCATCGTTCGCTCGCCCGCCAGCGGCATGAACTGCTTGGGAAACAGCCCGCGGGACATCGGCCACAGACGGGTGCCGCTTCCCCCGGCCATGAGGACCGGCCAGATCCGCGACGATCCGCCTTGCTCCATCGCCCTGTCCGGAATCCTGTCTGCTGCTGTCATGATCCTGTCTCCCCCCTGCCCCCTGTGATGCCGGACACTGGGTAGCGGAAATCTCGGCCATCCTCAAGGACAAGCGCATTCCCTCTGGCCTTGTCCATGGCGTTATGCTTTCCTCCCGTGGCGAGGAAGGCCACCCGGTCCGCCGGGTGTCGGCTCGGGCGATCGTGACCGGAGATCCGGAACCGGGAAGCGGCCACGGGGCAGGCAGAGGTTCAGGGGCAGGGCACGGATCATCACGGGTCATCAAGAACGGGTCATCAAGCCGGAAACCGGCATCGGACTGTTCAGGGATATGCGGGCGGGGAGTCAGTCATGGCCATCAGGGATATTCTTCTTCATCTGGATTCGTCGCCGGCGACGGAGGCACGGATCGACTATGCCATGGGCCTTGCCCGCCGGCATGAGGCGCATCTTGTCGGCCTCTATGTCGTCGCCGTCGCGCCGATACATCAATACACCGAGGCCGATCTCGGACCGGAGATGATCGAGGCCCATGATCGCTTCATGCGCGAATCGGCGGCGGAGGCGAAAGCCCTGTTCGAACGGCGTCTGGCCGGATCGGGGCTTTCCCATGAATGGCGTGAACAGGAAGGCCACGTGGCCGAGATGCTGGGCCTTTCGGCCCGTTATGCCGATCTTGTCGTTGTCGGCCAGCGGATGCCGGGACGCATCGATGCGGGAACCGTTCCCGAATTGCCCGATCATGTGGTCTTCGACAGTGGTCGTCCGGCGCTGG
>JBJHAU010000150.1:0-5826 GCA_050480665.1 Alphaproteobacteria bacterium
AACGATCTACAACGCCTATGTGATCGATGCGGGGCGAACGCTCCAGGGGGTTGTGACCCTGCGCGATCTGATCATCGCCGACGGCGTCGGTGTGCTGATCTACTTCTTCATCGCCACCGCGTTCCTGCCGATCCCCGGCGCGGCCTAGAGCCTTCGGCGATCCTGGGTGGCGCCCCCGTCCTCGGCTCCGCTTCCGGGCGTTGGGGGGGCAGTGGGAGGAGGGCTTGGCTCGGCTTTTGTTCAGCCCTCACGCGGCAGAATGCTTTGGCCCTCGCGCCAGTCCTCATGGGTCTTGGCGGCAATATGTCGTCCGCGATCAGCAAAACTGTCCGGATTGGCTTCGATGCCGTGACCCTGAATCAGCCGGTTGACCAGATTATAGCGGGCGCAAACGGCAATGGCATGATGCAGCGCCCTTTCATCCCATCCGGCGTCAAAGACTGCCTCGGCATCAGCCCTGGTCATCCGTGTGGGCTGCAGGGTCAGTTTCTTCACATAGGCGAGGATAGGCTTCATCTTCGGTTTCACCGGAGCGGTGGCAATATCCTCCAGCAGTCGCGGCATCAGGGTTTCGGGAAAGCCGAAGGCCACGGCTGCCGCCGTGTGGGCGCCATGACAGAATTCGCAGGCGTTCAATCCGGAGACGAAGCCGGCGATCAATTCCCGCTCGCCGGGGGTGAGCGGCGAGGGGCCGCGCATCAGCTCGCGGGAAAACGCCTGGAAGGGCTTCCAGATTCGCTCCTCGAAACGGTAGACATCGCCAATTTCAGATTCATCGGGAAAGGAAGCAAAGAAAGACATGAACACCCTCCTGTCGATATCTCTGTGGTAGAACTGCCCGTTCCCCTCCAACGTCGTCATGAGTTCCAAATGGATCCGAAATCCTCGCGGAAGCTGTCGATCTAGTGTATCCGCTCATGCAGGATGGTTACAATACCGATATCGCCATCGAAGAGCCTGCGTCCGCAGGCACAACGAGGATTGCATTACAAGAAGAAGTCCTCGACGCCAGACATGGCCGGGACAGATCTTGATCTCACGTCATGAGAAGCGGTCATCTCGAAGGCGGCGACCATGCCGACGCTTTCGCTGAACGATCTTGCCGTGGTCGCAGACCGGCCGCGAGCGGGTTCTCATATCGGGTTCTCTGGAAAATGGCGGAGAGGGTGGGATTCGAACCCACGAGGCGGTTACCCGCCCACACGCGTTCCAGGCGTGCGCCTTAAACCACTCGGCCACCTCTCCCCGGGCAGGCCACCCAGAACCCGAAGGGTCAGGGGCTCGGCTTGCGTGGGGCGGAGACTAGGCCAGACCGCAAGGAAATGCAATTTCCAAGGGATCGAATTCCTTACCCCGGGGCAGAGTCCGGGGTTCAGTCCTCGCTGGTCTTGAGGGCGGCAATGAAGGCCGACTGGGGAATCTCCACATTGCCCACCTGGCGCATGCGCTTCTTGCCCGCCTTCTGCTTTTCCAGAAGCTTCCGCTTGCGGGTAACATCGCCGCCATAGCACTTCGCCGTCACATCCTTGCGCAGCGCGGAAAGGGTTTCCCGCGCCACCACCTTGCCGCCGATCGCCGCCTGAATCGCGATCTTGAACAGCTGGCGGGGGATCAGATCCTTCAACCTCTGGCACAGGGCCCGGCCCCGCTGTTCGGCCTGGCTGCGATGCACCACCATGGCCAGCGCATCGACCGGCTCGCCATTGACCAGGATCGACAGCTTGACCAGCGCACTTTCGCTGTAGCCATCCATCTGGTAATCGAAGCTGGCATAGCCCCGGGTCGCCGATTTCAGCCGATCGTAGAAATCATACACGACCTCGTTCAGCGGCAGACGATAGACCACCATCGCCCGCCCGCCGGCATAGGTCAGATCGACCTGTACGCCGCGGCGTTCCTGGCACAGCGCCAGCACCGCCCCCAGATACTGATCCGGCACCATGATGGTGGCGCGAATCCACGGCTCCTGCATGGTCTCAACATGCACCGGATCGGGCATGTCTGCGGGGTTGTGAAGCATCCGCGTTTCGCCGTCGGTCATCAGGATCTCGTAGACGACGCTGGGCGCGGTGGTGATCAGATCAAGGTTGAATTCGCGTTCCAGCCGCTCCTGAACGATTTCCAGATGCAGCAGCCCGAGAAACCCGCAGCGGAACCCGAAGCCCAGCGCGGCCGAGGTTTCCATCTGATATTCGAAGCTGGCATCGTTCAGCGCCAGCTTGGCGATGGAATCGCGCAGCTTCTCGAAATCATCGGCATCCACCGGGAAAAGGCCGCAGAACACCACCGGCTGCGAAGGCTTGAACCCCGGAAGGGGCGAGGCGCAGGGGCGGCGCTCCTCGGTCACCGTATCGCCGACCTGGCAATCGCCGATCGACTTGATCGAGGCGGCGATATAGCCAAGGCTGCCCGGCTCCAGACATTCCACCCGGGTGGGCTTGGGGGTAAAGACACCCACCTCGTCGACCTGATGGATCGCCCCGGTTCCCATCATCCGCAGCTTCATGCCCTTGCGAATCGCACCATCGCGCACCCGCAGAAGCACCACCACCCCAAGATAGGCATCGTACCAGGAATCGACCAGAAGCGCCTTCAGGGGCGCGGCCGGATCGCCCTTGGGGGGCGGCAGGCGATGCACCAGAGCCTCCAGCACCTCATCGATCCCCATCCCGGTCTTGGCCGAAACCGCAAGCGCACTGCTGGCATCAAGACCGATCACATCCTCGATCTCGCGGCAGACCCGCTCCGGCTCCGCCGCCGGAAGATCGATCTTGTTCAGGACCGGAACGATCTCGTGATCGGCATCGATCGCCAGATAGGCGTTGGCGAGGGTCTGCGCCTCGACCCCCTGGCTGGCATCGACCACGAGCAGGGAGCCCTCGCAGGCGGCAAGGGAGCGCGAGACCTCATAGGTGAAGTCCACATGCCCCGGGGTATCCATCAGGTTCAGTTCGTAAAGCTCGCCATTGCGCGCGGTGTAGGAAAGGCGGACCGTCTGGGCCTTGATGGTGATGCCGCGTTCGCGCTCGATATCCATCGAATCGAGAACCTGATCGCGGGATTCGCGCTGGCTGAGCCCGCCGCAGGCCTCGATCAGGCGATCGGCCAGGGTCGATTTCCCGTGATCGATATGCGCGATGATCGCGAAATTGCGGATATGCGAAAGGGCGGTCACGGAAACTCCACGGGCCGGAGACTGCGAGCCGGAAGATAGGCGGTTCCATGGCCGCGCGCAATGCAGAGCACGACAGGATCAAACGCGCCTTCCGCCGGGATCAATGCCATGGCCGAAGAACGGCTAGCCCCGCAGAACGGCGCCCACCGCCTTTTCCGCCGCCCGGGTGACGCGCGCGGACACGGCGTCGATCTCGGCCTCGGTCAGGGTGGCCTCGCGCGGCTGAAGGCAGACGGTGATCCCGAGCGAACGCTTGCCTTCGGGAAGCCCCGCGCCCTCATACAGATCGAACAGACGCACCTCGCCGATCAGGGCCTTGTCGGCGCCGCGCACGGCCCGGATCAGGGCCTCGGCCGCGACACCCCGATCCACCAGGAAGGCAAAATCGCGCTCCACCGGCTGGAAGGGCGAAAGATCGGGCGTACCCTTGCCCTTGCCGCTTCGCTCGCGCGGCTCGGGCAGGGTATCCAGCCTCAGTTCGAACCCCACCACCGGCCCGGTCGCGTCCAGCGCCGCAAGGCTGCGCGGATGAATCTCGCCAAAGCTGGCGAGAACCTTTGGGCCAAGCCGCAGGCTGCCGGATCGGCCCGGATGAAACCAGGAAGGGGCCTCTGGCGCGCATTGAAGCGAGTCCACCGGCACCTGACACTCGGCCAGAACGGCCAGGGCATCGGCCTTGGCATCGAAGGGATCGACCGGGCGCGGGGCTTCGGCCCAATGGCGCGGCCCCGTGGCCCCGGCACGAATCCCGGCGACCGAAAGCCCCTGCCCCGAAGGGCTCGGATCGGCGAAGATCGGGCCGACCTCGAACAGGGCACAATCATGGAAGCCCCGCGCCGCGTTGCGGACAGCCGCGCGGATCAGAACCGGCAGGATCGACGGCCGCATGTCGGTCAGTTCGGAAGAGATCGGATTCTCAAGCCGCAAGGCGGGCGTACCGCCGCCAAATGCCGCCGCATCCTCGGCCCCGATGAAGGAGAAGGTCACGGTTTCCATCATCCCGCGCGAGGCCAGAACGCGCCGGGCAAGGCCGGAACGGCGCTGGGCACGGCTCGCCACCGGGCGGGACAGGGTCGAAGGCCGGTGCAGCGGAACTGCGGGGATCGCATCATAGCCGTTGATCCGCAGAATCTCTTCCACCAGATCGGCAGGGCCATCGATGTCGTGACGCCAGCTGGGAACCTCGACACGCAGCCCGCCCGCTTCGGCCCGGGCCGCGAAGCCGAGCGCCGTCAGGATCTCGGCGGCGCGGGCCTCGGTCACCGCAAGCCCGCCGCGCCGTGCCACCAGGGCGGTTTCGAACAGAAGGGTTCGCGGCTGATCCGGCGGCGCGCCACAGACCACGGGTTCAGCCGCCTCGCCCCCGCACAGATCCAGGATCATCCGGGTGGCCGCCTCGATGGCGCCGGCGGTGGAGCGGGGATCGATCCCCCGCTCGAAACGATAGCGGGCATCGGATTCGATCCCCAGACGGCGGCCTGTCATCGCCGTCCGCAGGGGATCGAAATAGGCGGCCTCAAGAACCACATTGGTGGTGGCCTCGGTGCATCCGCTGGCTTCCCCCCCCATGATCCCGCCAAGCGACAGAACCCCGTCTTCATCGGCGATCACGCAGGCCCCCGTGCCCAGATCATGGGTTCGCCCATCGAGCGCGGTCAGGCTTTCCCCGGAACGCGACAGTCGCACCACCAGCGAACCGGCGATGGTATCGGCATCGAAAACGTGAAGGGGGCGGGCCTGATCGATCGAGAAGAAGTTGGTGATGTCGACCAGGGCAGAAATCGGACGAAGCCCCACGGCACGCAGACGGCGCTTCAGCCAGTCCGGACTTTCGCCGTTGCGCACCCCGCGAATGGTGCGGGCCACGAAATGCGGGCAGGCCGAGGCCGCTTCCCCCGGCAGATCGAAGCTGAGGCCGATTCCCGGCGCGCCCTGGCTCACGACCCTTGCGGGAAGCAGGGGACGCAGGCTGCCCAGCCCGGCCGCCGCCAGATCCCGGGCAATCCCGCGCACCCCGAGACAATCGCCCCGGTTGGGGGTGATCGCGATCTCCACCACCGGACCGTCGATGCCGAGCGCCTCCACGGCCTGGGCCCCGGCCGGCAGATCGGTATCCAGATCAAGGATTCCCTGATGCTCGTCGCCAAGGCCGAGCTCCCTGGCCGAACACATCATGCCGAAGGATTCGACGCCGCGTATCACCGCCTTGCCAAGGGTGATGCCAAGACCGGGCACATGGGTTCCGGGCGCGGCAAAGATGCCCTTCAGCCCGGCCCGCGCATTGGGCGCGCCGCAGACCACCTGTACGGGGCCCTTCCCGGCATCCACGGTGCAGACCTGAAGCCTGGCCGCATCGGGGTGGGGGGCAGCGTTCAGGATCTCGGCAACGACAAAGCCGCCGAGAGCCGCGCCGGGATCGTTCACGCCCTCGACCTCAAGGCCAAGGGCGGTCAGGCCGTTGCACAGCGCCTCGATGGAAGCGTCGGTCTCCAGATGATCGCGGAGCCAGCCGAGCGTGAACTTCATCGGGCCAGCCCCCGCACGAGGCTGGGCTGGTCCAGCGCGGCAAAGCCGTAGTGACGCAGCCAGCGAAGATCGCTGTCGAAGAAGGTTCTGAGATCGGGAATGCCGTATTTCAGCATGGCGATACG
>JBJHAU010000151.1:0-5808 GCA_050480665.1 Alphaproteobacteria bacterium
GGCTTGCGGTGAAGGCGTATTCCCCGGCCTGAAGGCTGCGAGCGGTGCCCTTCACGCGGGCGACGAGGCGGAACAGAAGGGCCGAACGGATCACCCCGTGCGCCTCAAGGGTTGTGGCGATCCCCGTAACCCCTGATCCCGGGACGATCACGAGGGTCACATCCCCGTCGAGCGGGCCGGGCCCGTCCAGCGCCCTGTCGGCCAGAAAGGCGGCAAGCAGCGCAACCACCGCCAGACAGGCGGCCCCCCCCGCGAGCCAGACAAACCGGGGGGACATCTCAGCCCCTAATCCGGCCTGGAGAAGACCAGACTTGCATTGGTGCCGCCGAAACCGAAGGAGTTGGACAGGGCATGGCGAATCTTCCGTTCGCGAGCCTGCAACGGAACCAGGTCGAGATCACAGCTTTCCGAAGGATTCTCGAGGTTGAGGGTCGGCGGAAGCACGCCATGGTGCAGGGCAAGGACCGAAAAGACGGCCTCGGCAGCACCGGCAGCGCCCAGCAAATGGCCGATAGCCGATTTGGTGGACGACATGGAAACCCGGCTGGCATCGGCCCCGAACAGCCGCTTGACGGCGCCATGCTCAATCTCGTCCCCAAGCGGGGTGGAGGTGCCATGAGCATTGATGTAGTCGATGTCGGCGGGATTGAGCCCGGCCCGCTTCAGGGCGGCCACCATGGCGCGATAGCCGCCATTGCCATCTTCGGCCGGCGCGGTGACATGATGGGCATCGCCGGACAGGCCATAGCCTGTCAGCTCGGCATAGATTGTTGCGCCGCGGGCCTTCGCGTGCTCCATCTCTTCCAGGACGACGATACCCGCCCCTTCCCCCATCACGAAGCCGTCGCGATCGCGATCCCAGGGGCGCGATGCCCGTTCCGGTGTGGCATTGAAATGGGTGGACAGGGCCCGCGCCGCGGCGAAGCCGGCAATGCCAAGGCGGCATACCGCCGCCTCGGTGCCGCCAGCCACCATCACATCGGCATCATCCATCTGGATCAGCCTTGCGGCATCGCCGATGGCATGCGCCCCGGTGGCGCAGGCGGTGACCACCGCATGATTGGGACCACGGAACCCGTATTTGATCGAGACATGGCCCGAAGCAAGGTTGATCAGCGCGGAAGGAATGAAGAACGGGCTGATCCGCCGCACCCCCCTTTCCTGCAAGGCCAGGGCCGCTTCGGAAATGGCCGGCAGACCGCCGATCCCGGAGCCGATCATCACCCCGGTGCGATTGCGGGATTCCTCATCCTGAGGCGTCCAACCCGCATCCTCGATCGCCTGCATCGACGCCGCAATGGCAAAAACGATGAAGCGATCCATCTTGCGCTGCTCTTTCGCGGGCACCCATTCATCGGCGGTGAACAGCCCTTCCGAACCCGGGCCCTCGGGAACCTCTCCGGCCACCTGGCAGGGCAGGTCGGAAACATCGAAACTGGTCACCGCCCTGATGCCGGATTGCCCTTCGATCAGGCGATTCCAGGTCGGGGCAACCCCGCAACCGAGGGGGGTGACAAGGCCAAGGCCGGTAACGGCGACTCGTCTCATGGCGCTCCGCTCTTCATGATGGTCCTTTCCCATGACGCGTTCCTAAGCCGCGTTCCTAAGCCGCGTTCCTAAGCCGCGTTCCTAAGCCGCGTTCCCAAGACGCGTTCCCGAGCCGCGACCGTTTCCCTGCAGCCCCGGGCGCGATACGGCCCGGCATGCGGAACCGGGCGGATACCCCCAAGCGGCCCGTGCAGGGGAGCAAGGCGCACACCGGGGATGGTGCGGGCCCTTGCCCCCAAAGCGGGACGCGACGCTCCCGGTCTTCATGCCCTCAAGGCGCGGAGGCCCTCAGGCGGATCTGAAATCCTGCCGGTAACCCTGACCCGCTAGCCCTGATGCTCTTCGATGAAAGCGATCGCGTCCTTGACGGTCAGAATCTTCTCCGCGACATCGTCGGGAATTTCACAGCCGAACTCTTCTTCGAAGGCCATGACAAGTTCGACCGTGTCGAGACTGTCTGCGCCGAGATCATCGATGAAGCTCGCATTCTCGGTGACTTTCGATTCCTCGACCCCGAGATGTTCGACGACGATCTTTGTGACACGTTCCGCAATATCGCTCATCTGTTTCGTATCCTTGGATTCCAGCCGTGTAATCGACGGTTGCATACTCATTTGCATGATCCGGACGGGTGCACGATCCGAATGGTGATTGAAGGGGCGATGATGTCGCTCCGCCTGCGAGGAACCGGAAATCCCGGCGATACCCCCCCGACTTTTCCGGGAGACTTCCCCGGGAAAGTGCCGTTTCGTAACATACTTTTCAGGACTTGACCACCCTTCCCCGGCGCCTCGCGACGCCGTGGGCGCGACACCGGAAATGCCAGAGAATCCGCCTGTCTCGGCTGTCTTTCCTGCGTTCAGATCATGGCCATCCCGCCGTTGACATGGAGCGTCTGGCCGGTGATGTAGCCTGCCTCGTCCGAGGCCAGGAAAAGGACCGAGGCCGCCACATCCTCGGGCGTGCCGAAACGGCCCGAGGGGATCGCGGTCATGATCCTTGCGCGCTGATCGTCGCTCAACGCATCGGTCATCGCCGTCTGGATGAATCCGGGCGCAACGCAGTTGACCGTGATGTTGCGACTGGCGACCTCTGCGGCCAGAGCCTTGGTCATTCCGGCAAGCCCCGCCTTCGAGGCCGCGTAATTCGCCTGACCGGGATTTCCGGTGGCACCAACGACCGAAGTGATCGACAGGATTCGTCCGAAGCGAGCCTTCATCATCGGCCTGAGCGCCGCGCGGCTGAGCCGGAATGCAGCGGTGAGATTGACATCAAGTACCGTCTGCCAGTCCGCATCCTTCATCCGCATCATCAGGCCGTCGCGGGTCAGGCCGGCATTGTTGATCAGGATATCGATGCCGCCAAGCGCGGCTTCGGCCCGGGCCATCAGATCATCCGCCGCCTCGGGCTGCGAGAGATCGGCCACGAGGCCATGAGCCCGCTCGCCCAGTGAGGAGGCTAGGGCGGCGAGCGCTTCCTCGCGGGTTCCCGACAAGGCCACCGAGGCCCCCGCCATGTGAAGACTGCGGGCGATGGCCCCCCCGATCCCCCCGCTGGCCCCGGTGACCAGGGCGCGCCGTCCTGCAAGAGAAAACATGCCTTGAACCTTTCGTTCCATGATTCGTTCCGTGATGCTCTTCCCTCTGTCCGGAACGCTCCGGGAACCGAACCCCCGGCAAACGGACGAGAAGGAATGGCGACGTGAAGGGAATGGCGACTAGAGGAAGGCCTCGATATCCTTCGGGCCATTCAGGGCCAGGCCCTTGAGCTCGGGATCGATCCTGCGGGCCAGCCCCGACAGCACCCGGCCACTGCCAATCTCGACCAGCCGCTCGATTCCCTGATCCTTCATCCAGGCCACCGACTCCCGCCAGCGGACCCGCCCGGTCACCTGCTCCACAAGCAGCGCCCGCAACAGGCCGGGATCGGTGACAGCCTCCGCCCGAACATTGGCGACCACCGGAACCGCAGGCGACACCATGGAACATGCGGCAAGGGCCTCATCCATGACCGCCGCAGCCGGGGCCATCAGCGGGCAGTGGAACGGTGCGGAGACCGGCAGGCGGAGAGCCCGTTTCGCCCCGCGCTCGTCGGCAAGGCTCATCGCCCGTTCGACCGCCGCGACATGGCCGCTGATCACCACCTGCCCCGGGGCATTGTCGTTGGCCACGGCACAAATCTCTCCATTGTCGCGGCTTGCCAGCGCCGCGATCTCGGTCACGGCCTCGATGTCGAGTCCGAGCAGCGCCGCCATGATCCCCTCACCCACCGGCACGGCATCCTGCATCGCCCGGCCACGCGTGCGCAGAAGCCGCGCCGTATCGGCAAGATCGAGACTTCCCGCCGCCGCCAGGGCCGAATATTCGCCGAGCGAATGCCCGGCGACACAGGCCACCTTCCCGAGAAGATGAAATCCGCCTTCCTTCTCCAGCACCCGGATCACGGCCATGCTGACCGCCATCAGGGCTGGCTGGGCATTGACCGTCAGGGTCAGGGTTTCCTCGGGCCCCTCGAACATCAGGCGCGAGAGCGATTCGCCGAGCGCGTCATCCACTTCCTGAAAGACCTCGCGGGCCGGAGCAAAGGCCTCGGCCAGATCGCGGCCCATGCCGACCGCCTGGGATCCCTGGCCCGGAAAGACAAAGGCTTGTTTCAAACCACCCCCCATCCTGTGTTCAAGACCTGTTGACGCACTCTGTTGAAAAGAAAGGCTGTTGAGAGAGAAAGACCGCCCGAGAGAGAAAGACCGCCAGCCCCCCGCAACCGGGGCCGGGCGGCCGATCCCGCAATGGATCACGGCCCCCATGGCTTACTGTCAAATCCCGTGCTGTCAAGTGTGTTGCGCGCAGGCTGGCCTCTCTTGCCGGGCTTCCTGTCACGGGCGTGATGCGCGTGCGCCCTGGCCCTGCCGCATCCCAGGCCCTGAAGACCTTGCGAAAGGCAGGGTTTTCTGTATAGTGCGCCGCCTTGACATCCCTGCCGGGCACAAGAGTGACCCGGCTAGGGCCGTTCCTCGCCCCGGCCATGGCCGGGAGAGATGCCGAGGGGGGCTGCTGGAGCGCCCCGGCACCGGCCCGCAAACAGCCAGAGGGAGAGTGCCTTCATGCCGCTTTACGAAAGCGTTTTCATCGCGCGACAGGACATTTCCGGTGCCCAGGCCGAAAGCCTGATGGATGCCATGTCCGAGATTCTGACCAGCAACGGTGCCACCGTGGTCAAGAGGGAATACTGGGGGCTGCGCAACCTTGCCTATCGGATCAAGAAGAACCGCAAGGGACATTATGCCCTGCTCGGCGTGGATGGCGATGCCGCCGCCCTCACCGAGATGGAGCGCAATCTGCGACTTCATGATGATATCCTGCGTTTCCTGACCGTGCGGGTGGACGCCATTGATCCCGAACCCTCCGCAATCCTGCGCCACCGCGAGGAGCGCGGCCCGCGCGGCCCGCGCCAGCGCCGTGACGAGGGGGGAAGCGAGACTCGCGGCGAGCGCCGCGGGCAGGGCGAAGGCGCAAGACGCGAACGGGACGATTCCGGATCTGCCGAACAAACCGGCGCCGCCGACAAGGGAGATGAGGCATGAGTGGTCCTGCACGCCGGCCGTTTTTCCGCCGCCGCAAGAGCTGTCCGTTTTCCGGGGCCAATGCTCCGGTGATCGATTACAAGGATATCCGGCTTCTTCAGCGGTTCCTCTCCGAGCGGGGCAAGATCGTGCCCAGCCGGATCACGGCGGTTTCCAACAAGAAGCAACGGGAGTTGACACGCGCCATCAAGCGGGCGCGGCAACTGGCGCTGTTGCCCTTCCTGGTCAGCTAACAGGTCAGCTGACAGCTCAGCTGACCTCCGCCCCAGGCGGGCGGACAGCGTTTTCCTGTCCGCTTATTCCGGTGCCCTTCATGCCCGTGCCCAGCCGATCCGCCATCCTCTATGCCTTTGGCGCCGGTGTCGCCAGCGCGTTCCTGCACGCGGGCTCCGGCCATGCGCTGGTTCTCGCCCTGTTCGTGCCCTTGCCCCTGTTCATGGCCGGGCTCGGACTTGGCCTTCCCGGCGTGGCGATTGCCGGGCTTTCCGGGTTCATCCTGATCGCGATCAGCGCCGGAGCGGCCCCGGCCGGGCTTTTCCTGGTGATGTACGGCGTGCCTGTGGCGCTTGTAGTCGCCATCATCCTTCGATCCGCAGGGAGCTTGGCCGACAAGGCCGGCGGCCATGCGGCAGGATCGCCTGCCGGTGACAGGATCGACGGGGCGGAAATGGCGAGCG
>JBJHAU010000152.1:0-5785 GCA_050480665.1 Alphaproteobacteria bacterium
CCGGAACGACCTTTCTTGAAGGTGCGGGAGCGGGGGGAAAGCCCACGGCTTCGGCGGTTGTCGCCGATATCCTGGATCTTGCGAGGGGGAATCGTCTGCCAACCTTCGGAACCGCATCCGACCGGCTTGCTCCGCCTTCCACCGTAGCCATGGATGATCATGTCGGGGCCTATTACATTGGCCTCACGGTGCGCGATGAACCCGGGGTCATCGCCGATGTCACCGCCATCTTCCGCGATCATGCCGTGTCCCTGGAATCCATGCTTCAGCGCGGACGCGACCCGGGAGCCCCGGTGGAAGTGATCCTGATCACCCACGAAACCCGGGAAGCCTCCATGAATGCGGCCATCGCGCTTGTCCGGGCGCTCGGCAGCATGCTTGCCCCGCCGCGGGTGATCCGTATCGAGGCGCTCTGAAGTCGCACCACGTCCGCAGCGGTCTTTTCCCGGAACAGGCGCTTCTTTCCCGGAATACAGGACACGGAGCCATCGGATGCCGGTTCACCCGGATGTTGCATTGGCTGTATAATCTGGGCGAAGTCTGCCGCTTCGGATCCTGCTTGGATCCGATTAGGTCATCGGAAATGGCTGCGTTTCAGGGCCCATCGCACGCAAGAAGGGGAGTATGAGAGCATGGATATGATGATGGATCGCAACCTCGCGCTCGAGGTCGTTCGCGTCACGGAAGCGGCGGCGTTGAGTGCTTCCAGGCTGATGGGCCGAGGCGACGAGAAGGCCGCCGACCAGGCCGCCGTCGATGCCATGCGATCCGCCCTCAACGGTCTCGAGATCGATGGCACCGTGGTCATCGGTGAAGGGGAACGCGATGAGGCTCCGATGCTCTATATCGGCGAAAAGGTAGGCCGCGGCGGTCCGAAGGTGGATATCGCCCTCGATCCGCTCGAGGGCACGACCATCACCGCAAAGGGTGGCCCCAACGCTCTTGCCGTCATCGCCATGGCCGAGGAGGGCGGCTTTCTGAACGCGCCCGATGTCTACATGGACAAGATTGCCGTCGGCCCGGCCGTCCCGGAAGGGGTGGTCGATATCGATGAAAGCCCTGCCCGCAACCTGAAGGAGCTGTCTTCGATCCTGAAAAAGGATATTTCCGATATCCTCGTCTGCATCCTTGATCGCCCACGGCACGAGGAGCTGATCGCCAGGGTTCGCCAGGCGGGCGCCCGGATCATGCTGATTTCCGATGGCGATGTCTCCGGTGTGATCGCCACGGCGGAACCGCAAAGTGGCGTCGATCTCTACCTCGGTTCCGGCGGGGCCCCGGAAGGGGTTCTTGCCGCCGCCGCCCTGCGCTGCATCGGGGGATCCTTCCAGGGGCGGCTTCTGTTTCGCAACGAAGAGGAACGCAAGCGTGCCGCGCGCTGGGGGATCACCGATCTCGACCGGAAATACGATCTGATGGATCTTGCCTCGGGCGAGGTCATGTTCGCGGCAACCGGCGTGACAGACGGGGCAATGCTGGATGGTGTGCGCCGTTTCGCCCACAGGGCCACCACCCATTCGATCATCATGCGCTCCAAGACCGGCACCGTGCGCCGGATCGCCACGGAACACAATTTCCAGATCAAGTCCGGTTTCTCTCCCATGGATCATTGAGGTCATGTCCGGGGCCGGGCAGGATCGCGCACCCCTTGAGGGGGGAGAGTCGCTCACGGTTCGCCGTTCGTTCAGCGGCCTGGCCTGGAAACCTCGCCTTGCGGATGAAAGGAAAGCGCTTCTTCTTGCCCAGTCTCTGGCCATGGATGAACCTGTCGCCCGGGCTCTGGCCGGGCGTGGAATCGGGCCCGATGAGGCCGAATCCTTCCTGAATCCGACGCTCAGGGCATGTCTTCCCGATCCCTCTCATCTTCTGGACATGGACAAGGCCGCCGAACGGATTGCCGATGCCGTCACCCGTGGCGAAACCCTTGCCGTGTTCGGAGACTACGATGTGGATGGCGCCACATCCTCGGCCCTGCTTCTGCGATTTTTTCGCGCTCTTGGCGCCCCCTGCCTGATCCATATCCCCGACCGCATGACCGAAGGTTATGGGCCCAACACGCCAGCCCTGTTGCGGCTGAAGGCCGGGGGAGCCCGCGTGGTGATCACGGTCGACTGCGGGATCACCGCCTTTGCGCCGCTCGCCGAAGCCGCCGATAAAGGTCTTGAGGTCATCGTGGTCGATCATCACGTGGCTGAACCTGATCTTCCCAGAGCCTTTGCCGTGATCAATCCCAATCGGCTCGATCAGACTTCGGATCACGGTCAGCTTGCAGCGGTCGGTGTTGCCTTTCTGCTGGTTGTCGCGATCAATCGCGTTCTCAGAAGGCGCGGTGACTTCACCCCTGAAAGGCCGGAACCCGATCTTCGCCAATGGCTCGATATCGTGGCGCTGGGCACTGTCTGCGATCAGGTGCGACTGACAGGGGTCAATCGTGCCCTTGTGGTTCAGGGGCTCAAGGTCATGGGACAGCGCCTGAATACCGGCATCTCTGCCCTGGCCGATACGGTCGGACTCGAGTCCCGACCCGAGGCCTGGCATCTCGGGTTCCTGCTCGGGCCGAGGATCAATGCCGGCGGGCGGGTCGGGGAACCGGCCCTTGGATCCACGCTGCTCGCCTGCGACGATCCCGAAACGGCCCGGGAGCTGTCCCGCAGGCTCGACGGCTACAACACCGAACGCCGCGAGATCGAGGCCCGGGTTCTCGACGAAGCGCTGGCCCAGGCCGAATCCCGGGGCGGGATGGATCTTCCCGCGCTTCTCGTGGCGGGAGACGGCTGGCACGCAGGCGTGATCGGCATCGTCGCCAGCCGGTTGATCGAACGTTTCCATCGCCCGGTCTGCGTGGCCGCCTTTGAAGGCGACCTTGCGAAGGGATCCGGACGTTCGGTTCCCGGAATCGATCTTGGCGCCATCATCATTGCCGCGCGGCAAAAGGGGATTCTGGCCGGGGGCGGGGGCCATGCCATGGCCGCAGGCTTTGCCGTGTCCCGCGACAGGCTTCCCGAATTCACAGCCTTCCTGCAGGAACGGGTCGCGGCCCAATCGGTCACCGGCAGCGATCTGGGGCGTACCTTGCTGCATGATGGCCATCTTTCGCCCCAGGGTGCTCATCCGGACATGGTTGAATCCCTGAAGGTTCTGGGTCCGTTCGGTCAGGGCAACGCCGAGCCTCGCTTCGTGCTTTCTCCCATGATCATCGGCAAGGCCGATGTTGTGGGCGGCGATCACGTGCGCCTTTTCGCCCGTGCCACCGGCGGTGGTGGATCGATCAAGGGAATCTGCTTCCGTGCCGCTGATCGCCCTCTTGGACGGGCGCTCCTTGAAAGCGGGGGCCGGCCGGTTCAGCTGCTGGGCCGTCTGCGGCTCGACGACTGGATGGGACGGCGCTCCGTACAGTTCCAGATCGACGATGCAGCAGGGCTCTGAACCAAAGCAGATCGTGCAGGGCGACGTTCCTGCGCGCGCCACGGTGGAAAGGCTTGCTTTTCCCGCCTTCTCCCTGTACTCAAGCGAACGCGCGCGGCCAAGCCCGCGTACCGGCCCGACCCCATCGTCTAGAGGCCTAGGACACCGGCCTTTCACGCCGGCAACACGGGTTCGAATCCCGTTGGGGTCGCCATCGGACAGCAGGATTTCCACTGGCAGTTCCACAGGCAGAAGGCTTTCCGATCCGCTTGTCTCGTGTCCGCGCCGTTTTCCGTGTTCTCTGCCGCATCGTCACGGATCTGAACGTCCCGGGCGCAATTTCCCGGTGACCCAGCCGTGACGGAATCATACCCTGATCCTTCCCGTTCATCCCCGAGCCCGGCCATGGACAGTGTTCTTGTCTATACCGGCCAGGATACCGTTGGCGACGGGCTGGTGAAACTGCCCTTCCTCAGGGATTTGCGCCGCCGGTTTCCCGCTGCCCGTTTGAGCTGGTGTGCAGGGATCGGCCCCTGTGCCTATGCCGGCACGCTGGCGCCGCTGGTCAAGGGCCTCCTGGATGAAGTCATCGAAAATCCGGGTCTCGGGCGCAGCCCATGGCAGGGGTTCAGCCCTCTTCGCCCGCTTTCCGGACGGCGTTTCGATCTGGTGATCGATACCCAGAAAGCGGTTCTGCGCAGTCTCGCGGTGCGACGCATCCGGCACGGGATGTTTCTTTCCGCCGCCAGCGGATTTCGCCTTTCGGATCGAAAGCCTGCGCCGCAGATTCCGCGCCCGCGCCATCTGATCGATCAGCTTCGCGGCTTGCTGGATCTTGTCCTTCCGGCCCCGTCGGGAAGCCCCTTGCCCCCCCTTGTTCTTCCTGAATCCCTGAAAGAGCTGGCAAGGGCTCTCTTGCCCGACGGTGCCGTTTATGTCGGGATCTCTCCCGGCGCGGGGGACAAGGCCAAATGCTGGCCGCTGGAACGGTTCATTGCCCTGGCGAAGATCGAGGCCGAATCGGGCCGTATTCCCGTGCTGTTTCTCGGGCCTGAGGAACAAGCCTGGATGGAACAGATCCGTGAGGCTGTTCCCGAAGCCCTGATCCCTGAATCCGATCCCCGGGCCATCGCTGCCGGAACCGGGCCGCTACTGGTGATCGCGCTTGCCGGTCGGCTGGCTGCGGCGGTGGCCAATGATTCCGGCACCGGCCATATGCTGGCTGCGGGAAACGCGCCCCTCGTCTCGCTGTTTTCCAAGCATGATCCCAAGAAATACGCGCCCAGCGCGGATCGTCTGGCCATTGTCGATTCCAAGGATTTCGGCGGCGTCGATCCCGCCCTGATTCCGCTTGAGGCGGTCCGCGATGCCCTGGCGCATCTTTTCCGGGGCGGGCACAGCTATCGCACGGCGTGATCCGATCTTTTCCTGTGCCCAAGGCCGGCCTGGGGCCTGATCAGTATCCTGCCTTGCGATCGACCAGACCGACAGGCTCCTGCCCGGCAAGAACCCTCTTGATGTTGGCAATCGCCGTGCGGGCGCTGTATTCCGCCCGGCCCTGACAGGCATAATGCGGCGTGATCGCGATCTTCGGATGGGTCCAGAACGGATGATCCTCGGGCAGGGGCTCTGTCTGGAACACATCGAGGGCGGCGCCGGAAAGCCTGCCCGAATCGATGGCCTGAAGCAGGGCATCCTCATCGATCAGCGTTCCGCGTCCGGCATTGATCACATAAGCCCCGTCGGGAAGGTGGGCGAGGGTTTTCGCGTTCAGAAGCCCCGCGGTTTCGGGGGTCTTCGGAAGAATGGACACGACGATATCGCTTTGGGCAAGAAAGGCGGGAAAGGATTCCATGCCGGCAAAGGTCTCGATTCCCTCGATCCGCTTTTCCGAACGGGACCATCCGGAAACCCTGTACATCAGGCCGGAAAGGGCCCTTGCCACCGGCAGTCCCAGATTGCCCAGACCCATCACGCCGATACGAACATTGGCGGGCGGCACCACCTCCAGCGGTTGCCAGAGCTTTTTGGCCTTGTTCGCCTCGTAGTCATCGAAGCGGCGTTGATGGCGCAAGACGTGATAGACGACCCAGGCAGACATCATACCCGCACGTTCCTCATTGCGCTGGCGAAGGATCGGCACATGGGGGGAAAGTGCAGGATCGTTCAGCAAACGCTCGACCCCGACGGCGGTTCCAGCCACGAAGGCGAGGTTGGGAAAGGTTGCGAAGGCTCCGGGAGGCAGCGTGTTGGCAATGATGAAGCGCACCTCTTCCCGGTTGCCGGCATCCGGCCAGATGCGGATCTCGAGGTCGGGAAGGGCCTTGTTCAGCGCCTTGACCCAGTTCTCCACCGGATCCCGGCCCGGATTGATCAGCAC
>JBJHAU010000153.1:0-5778 GCA_050480665.1 Alphaproteobacteria bacterium
CGCTGGCTGCTCAGGATCGTGGTTTTCGGGTGATCCTGCACGAAGCTGGCCGACGCGCGGGCGGGCGCTGCGGTGCCTTTCATGATCCTTGCCTCGGACAGGCGCTCGATCTCGGCACCCATGTCCTGCTCGGAGGCAATCCGGCGGCGCTCGGCTTCATCGAAAGCCTGGGTCAGAGCCATCGGCTGATTCCCTGTGGCGATGCCCTTCCCTTTGCCGATCTTCGCACCGGTGCGCGATGGTCGGTGCCCGTTTCGGGTGGTCTGATCCGCGCCTTTCTGGGGACCGAGGGATGCAGCCCTTACGATCTCATGCGCCTTGCCTGGCGTCTGTTGCAGGCCGGGAACGAGGATCTGAAACGAACAACGGAAGGGCTTGCCCTGCCCTATCGCCGCCTGATCGAGCCTTTGGCCCTCGCGGTGATGAATGCGCCCCCGGAGCGCGTTTCGGGCCATGCCTTCGCCACGCTTCTGATCCGCCTGTTCCGCGCTGGCGCAGGGGGGCTTCGACCGCTTCGCCTGGATGGAACGCTGGAAGCCACACTCATCGGTCCGGCCCTGGCCCGCTTCCGTGCCCGGGGAGGTCTTTTTCTGCCTCGCGATCCCCTGCTTGATCTGGCGCAAAACGAGTCCGGATGGGTCGCGCGCTTTCAGGGCGGAAGCCAGACCTTCGATCCACAGAGTCCGCTGATCCTTGCCCTGCCCCTTTGGGAAACCACAAGGCTGCTGCCCGGCCTCATCACGGGCGAGAACGTTTCCTCTGCCATCGCGACCCTTCATTATCGTCTCGAAACGAGGCCCTGCCTGCCGGGCATGGCGACACTCATGGGGCTGGCAGGGGGGCAAAGTCAGTGGCTCGCGCCGACCGAACGAGGGATTTCTGTCACCATCAGCGCCTTCGAGGGCCGCCATCACGCCTTGGGGCGCGAAGCACTGGCCGCCCGAATCTGGGCCGAGATCGCCCCCCTCATGGCCATGGCGGGGGAGCCGCTTCCGAAGGCACGCGTCGTCATCATGCGGCGGGCGACCGCGACCCTCGCCCCCGGATCCGCTCCGCCGGGCCTTTGCCAGCCTGGGGGACTCGTCCTTGCGGGCGGGTGGACGAGGCCTCCGCTCCCCGATACCATCGAGACGGCCATCGAATCGGGCCTTCACGCCGTGGATCTTCTCGCACCCGGGCCCGGGCAGGCTTTTGCCTGAAACATGGCGATGATTGCAAGGGACGCGACTATGCTATATATGGTATCCGCAGGTTGCTTGCCCTACTAAACAAACCGACAATCGGGGGATTGCTATGAAAAATCCGCTTGAAAATCTGCAGACAACGATTCTGCTTGGCATTGCCATCACCGTTGTGGTGGCGCTCATCGTTCAGTTCTCGTTCTAACCGGGGGGCATGATCATGGACTTTCTCACCGATCCTTTTGCGATTCATATTGTCCTCTGGTTCCATGTCCTCAGCGGCGTGATGTGGATTGGCCTGCTCTGGTACTTCAACTTCGTGCAGATTCCCAACATGCCCAAGATTCCGGACGATCAGAAACCGGCCATTTCCAAGGTGATCGCGCCTGCGGCCCTGTTCTGGTTTCGCTGGGCGGCCCTTTCCACCATCATCTGGGGTCTGATTCAGGCCTGGCAGAAGGGCTATCTCGGCGATGCCCTGGCGCTCGGGCTGACCACCTCCAGCGCCGGCCACATGAGCATCGGTTTCGGCATGTGGTTCGGTCTGATCATGGCGTTCAACGTGTGGTTCATCATCTGGCCGAACCAGCAGAAGGCACTTGGACTGGTCGAGGTTGCCGCCGAAGACAAGCCCAAGGCAGCCCGGACAGCCATGCTGTTTTCGCGCACCAACACCATGCTTTCCATTCCCATGCTGTATTCGATGGTGGCCGGGGTTCACGTCTTCTGAACCGCCGCCGGTCTCATTTCCACGGCAAACGGGGCGCCTTCGGGCGCCCCGTTCATTTCGGCACCCCGTTCTTGTGGTGCTCATTCTTCTGGTGGCCATGGGAAGGCCTGTTGGAAAGCTTGTTGGGAGGCCTTGTTGGAAAGGTTCGGGGAGCTCTGTGTCAGAGGCCATGCCGGGCCGATCTTCGGGCGTTATCCCTGATCCGCGCCCACAGGGAACAGCATCGCGGCCACGGCACGGCCTTCGGCCTGAAGAAAATTGAAACTCGCACAGGCAGGGCCGGTCTTCATGATTTCCAGGGCGATCGCGTGCTGGCGCAGGCTCTCTCGGGCGTCTTCATCCAGCGTGATTGCCCTCTCCCCCTCGCCAATCAGCAGGAGCTCGATCCCGGGGGCGCCCTGGTCCGTCACGCCCATCACACGCATCACGCTTGCAAGATCGTGTCGGGTCAGGGATGTCGAGAGCGGAAGATCCAGCCTGTGCAGGCGATCGGGCAGAAGAAGGACAGCGCCTTCATGGCGTGTTCCCGAAATCCTGAAGCCGCCATCTCCATAGGCCTGAACGAACGGCCTTCCGATCGTTTCAAGGGGAAGGATATCCATCGCGATGCCGGAGGAGCCGTTTTCAGGGGGTCGGGGATGCGGGGCTTGTGCGGTTGTTTTCGCCGTCACCGATCTCGCCGCCGCTGACGCCGCCACGAAGGTTGAGCATCATCACGATGGGTGCGGCGATAAACACGGACGAATAGGTGCCGATCAGCACGCCCCAGATCAGGGCGAAGGCGAAATCATGAATCACCGGCCCGCCAAAGAAATAGATGGCAAACAGGGCGAGCAGGGTTGTCGTCGAGGTCAGGACCGTGCGCGCCAGGGTCTGGTTGACCGAGAGATTCAGAAGATCGACGATGGGCATAGACTTGTATTTGCGAAGATTCTCCCGAATCCGGTCGAAGATGACCACGGTATCGTTGATCGAATAGCCGGCGATGGTCAGGATCGCGGCCACCGTTGCCAGATTGAATTCCAGCGCCAGCAACGAGAAGATTCCGATGGTGGCGATCACGTCATGGGCGAGAGCCACGACGGCGCCGACGGAAAACTGCCATTCGAACCGGAACCAGACATAGATCATGATCGCGCCGAGCGACAACAGCACCGCCAGAATGGCCGCGTTCACCATTTCCGCCCCCACGGTGGGGCCGACGAATTCGGTTCTGCGATAGCTTGAAACGTGATCGCCCAGGGCATCCCGAACAAGGGAGACGGCCGCAAGCTGCTCGGCATCGCCGCCGGGCTGCCTTTCGATACGGATCAGGACATCGGTGGGTTCGCCGAATTCCTGAAGGGCCACTTCACCGAGACCAAGGCCGCCCAGTATGCCTCTCAACTGATCCAGATTGGCCGGGCCAGGGGTTCGCACCTCCATGAGGATGCCGCCCTTGAAGTCGATCCCGACATTCAGTCCCTTTCCGGCGAACAAGGCCATGGATCCCGCCACCATGATGGCAGAAAGGATCAGGGCGATACGCCTCAACCCCAGGAAATTGATCCGGGTGTTGGGGGGAACCATCTGAAGGGGAAACAGTTGCATGTCAGAACTCCGGGATCAGCGCCTGGTCGGCAGCCTAGATGGGCAGACGCTGGAAGCGGTTCATGCGCAGATAACCGATCACCATCAGTCGGGTCACCATGATCGCAGAGAACATCGATGTGAGCAGGCCAATGGCCAGGGTGACCGCGAAGCCTTTGACCGGGCCGGAGCCGAACTCGAAAAGGATCACGGCGGCGATCAGGGTCGTCAGATTGGCGTCGATGATCGTGGTCAAGGCGCGGCGATAGCCGGAATCGACCGCAGAAAGTGTCGTGCGTCCCTGCCGAATCTCTTCGCGGATGCGCTCGAAGATCAGAACATTGGCATCGACCGCCATGCCGATGGTGAGGATGATTCCGGCAATGCCGGGCAGGGTCAGTGTCGCCTGCAACAGGGACAGAAGCCCGAGAAGAAGGGTCAGGTTGATGATCAGGGCGATATTCGCAAACAGGCCGAAGGTGGAATAGACCCACCCCATGAACAGGAGCACCAGAATGAATCCGATGATGCAGGCCAGTGTTCCGGCGGCAATGGAATCCGCGCCCAGATCAGGGCCAACCGTGCGTTCTTCAAGAATCTGCATGGGGGCCGGCAGGGCGCCGGCACGGAGCAGGACGGCAAGATCGTTGGTTTCCTGAACGCTGAAATTGCCCGAGATGATGCCACTGCCCCCCAGAATGGGTTCGCGGATCACCGGCGCGCTGATCACCTGATTGTCGAGAACAATGGCAAAGGGCCGCCCCACATTGGCCTGGGTGATGCGGGCAAACTGCCGGGCACCAACGGAATCGAAGCGGAAGCTGACAACCGGCTGACCATCCTGGAAGGTGGGCTGGGCATCCACCAGCGTGTCTCCCGACAGCATGACCCGTCGCTGAAGAACATAGGTGATCGGCTCGCGGCCTTCCGCAGCAACGGAAGGGTCTTCGCTGACGAGAATCGATCCGGGTGGCGCAACGCTGGGCACACGGCCACCTGGCGGGAATCGTTCATCGAGCAGGTGAAAGTTCATCTGTGCCGTCTGGCCCAGCAATCTCTTGACCCGTTCGGGATCATCAACCCCCGGAAGCTGCACCAGAATCCGGTTATCCCCCTGGCGCTGGATGGTGGGTTCGGAGGTGCCGAATTCATCGACGCGGCGGCGGACGATCTCGATCGACTGGGTCATGGTCTGGTTGCGTCGATCGCGAATCGCAGCGTCATCATAGGTGAGGATCAGGCGATTCCCCTCAACCCGAACGGAAAGCCCGGGTTCGATGGCGCGAAGGACGCGACGGGCATGGTCGAGATTGCTTTCTCCGGCGCGCCCGCGTTCGGAGCGTTCGTCCGGATTGCGGATGACAACGGTCGCGGCTTCGCCGACCACGCCGATATCGGTGTAGCCGATCTGCGCCTGGCGCAATTCGTTGCGCATGGACTGCACGAGATTGGCCACCTGTTCGCGGAACACGCTGTCGAGATCGACTTCGAGAAGCAGGTGGGCACCCCCTTGCAGATCGAGACCCAGATTGATCTGATCCGACGGAAACCAGGAGGGCAGGCCTTCCAGCCGTTCCTTGGCGATGAAGTTCGGCAGGGCCAGAAGGATGCCGCCCAGACAGACGATCAGGATCAGGGCGATCTTCCAGCGGGGAAAGTGAATCATCGCAACTCTATCGAGACGAAAGGGCGAGCGGAAAAAGGCAAAGGCCCGAAGGCGGAAGCATCATGACTCTCGGCAGCGGATCCTCGGCGAAGGATCAGATGCCGGGGATCAGGAACGAGGGATCATGTCTCGTTGGCTGGCTTGTCGGCAACTTCGTTGGCTTCGGACCGGGCATAGATATGGGCGATCATGCTGCGCATGACCTTGACCCGGACCCCATCGGCGATCTGCAGTTCCAGTTCGTGCTCGTTCAGCACCTTGGTGATCTGGCCGATCACGCCGCCATTGGTCACAACCTTGTCATTGCGGCGCAGGGCTCCCAGCATTTCGCGATGGTCCCTCACCTTCTTCTGCTGAGGCCTGATCAGAAGGAAGTAAAAGACCACGAAAATCAGGATCAGCGGCACCAGGGTCATGATATCGAACCCCCCGCCGCCCCCCGTCTGGGCATAGGCCGGTGAAATGAGCATGTCGTATTCCTTCGTCACAAGGCTGTCAGGTGTTGAGCCATCCGCGGCCACGCCGCGCGAGGGCGGTTGCGCCGATCCTCCGGGACGCCACCGCGGCAAGACCATAGGGGGAATCAGGCGTTCGGGCAAGGCATAGCAGCGCTACCGCGCGACGGGCGGTCT